>DATNBT010000083.1:0-8683 GCA_035571855.1 Vicinamibacterales bacterium | reverse complement strand
ATCAACGTCCTCGTCGGCGAGCTCGGCTGGGCCACGGCGCGGGCCGTCGAGGCGCAGGAGGAACGCGCGGCCTCCGCCGAGCGCGCGAGCAACGTGAAGAACAACTTCCTCCGCAACATGAGCCACGAGATCAGGACGCCGATCGCCGCGATGCTCGGCATGGCGGAGCTGCTCGGATCGGCGGCGGTGAAGAACGCCGATCGCCAGGAGCTGCTGCAGCGTCTGCAGGCCAACGGCCAGGCGGTGATGTCGCTGCTCGACGACCTGCTCGACCTCGCGCGGCTCGACGCCCACAAAATTCTGTTCACGCCGGAGCCGGTTTCGGTGATCGAAATCGTCCGCGACGTCCTGTCGAGCCTGGAGCTCGAGAGCCGGGCGAAGGGCCTCGCGGTGCGAGTGGAGGTCGCCGACGAGGCGCTCGGATCGATCCGGACCGATCGCTTCCGGCTCCGTCAGATCCTGATGAACATCGTCGCCAACGCGATCAAGTTCACGGACGCCGGCAGCATCGTCGTCTCGCTGCGCGCGACCGACGTGGCGAACGATGCGGCGGACTGGACGATCGACATCACCGACACGGGCGTCGGCATCGCGCAGGAAGATCAGACGCACCTGTTCGAGCTGTTCGAGCAGGCGAACCCGTCCATCACGCGGCGGTACGGCGGCAACGGCCTGGGCCTGGCGATTTCACGCAAGCTGGCCGAGCAGCTCGGCGGCTCGCTGGTGCTGCTGCACAGCATGCCGGGCGCGGGGACGACGTTCCGGCTGACGCTGCGCCCGCTGACGCCGCCGCCGCAGGAGCGGCCGGGCGCGGGGGCCGCTGTGGCCGAGGCTGTGGGGTCGATCGCAGGCGTCCGCATCCTGCTGGCCGAAGATCATCGCGACATGCATTTCGCGCTGCGGGCCTCGCTCGAAGGCGCGGGCGCGACCGTCGAGTCCGCGCGCGACGGCAGGGAAGCGGTCGACCGTGTGATGGCCGCGACGTTCGACGTCGTGCTGATGGATCTCCGGATGCCCAACATGGACGGCCTGCAGGCGACGCGCGCGCTGCGGCGCCAGGGCTGCGCCGTGCCCGTGATTGCGCTCACCGCGGATCCGGCGACGCTCCGCCGCGCGGAAGCGCTCGACGCCGGCTGCGACGCCTGCCTCTCGAAGCCGTTCAAGGTCGACGATCTGATCGCGTCAATCCGTCTCTCGACACGCGCCGCGGGATGAAGACACCCCTGTCCCGCGCGCTCGTCGCGCTTGCGCTCGCCCTCATCGCGTTTCTCTATTACTACCGGCTCGGGAGCGCCCCGATCTATCTCGCGCACGACGAGGCGATGTTCGGCGTCGTCGCCCACGAGATTGCGTGGCACGGGCGCGACGTGGACGGCCATGTCCTGCCGCTGATGATGCCGATGTCCGGCACGTACTGGAACATGCCGGCGCACGTGTACCTGACCGCGCTCTTCGTCCGTTTCCTCGGGACGACTGAAACGGCGATCCGCGCGTCCAGCGCGACGGCGGCGCTGCTGGCGATCCTTCTTATATATATGTTCGCGCACCGGGTGTTCCGGCACCGCGGATACGCGCTGCTCGCGGCGGCGGTGCTCGCCCTGTCGCCGGCGTTCTTCATCGACAGCCGGCTGTCGACCGACCACCACTATCCGGTGGTGGCGGTTGGACTGTGGCTGATCTGTCTCGCGCGCTTCTACGAAGATCCTTCGCGCGATCGCTGGCTCGGACTTGCGGGCGTCAGCCTCGGCGCCGGCGTGTACACCTACGGCGCCAGCGTGCTGCTGATGCCGATCTACGTCGCGCTGACGGCGATCCTCCTGATCAGAACGAAGATCTACCGGCCGGGCGCATTCGCGGCGTTGTTCGTGGCGTTCGCGCTGCTGGCCGCGCCGTTCGCCGTGTTCGTGCTGCGTCATCCGGGATACATCGGCGACGTGGCGAACATGTACAAGGTGTACGACGCGAAGCGGTTCAACGCCCTGCAGGGCGCGCGCGAACTGCTGGGATGGACGAGCCTCGGCGCCCGGGCCGACGTCTACTTCAGCTACTTCAATCCATCGATGCTGTTCTTCTCCGGCGGCAGCAGCCTCGTGCAGTCGACCCGGTCGCAGGGATTCTTCCTCGTCCCGCTGCTCCTGCTGCTGCCAGCCGCGATCGTCTACGTCCTCCGGCGCGAGTCCGAGTGGTACGCCTGGCTTTCGCTTTGCGCCTTCTTCGCGACACCGCTGGCCGCGTCAATCGTCGATGAGCACGGCGCCGTGCAGCGGGTGATGGCGCTCGCGCCGTTCGGCGCGATTCTCGTCGCGTATCTGGCGATGCGCGTGACGCTGTACGGCCGGCGGTGGCAGGCCGCGGCGACGTGGGTGCTGATCGCGATGTTGCCGCTCGTGTTCGCGCACTTCCATTCGGATTACCTTGGCGATTACCGGACGCGTTCGTCGGGATATTTCGAACAGAACATCCGCGGCGCGCTTGAGACCGCGATCGACGAAGCCCGCGATCAGCCGGCGCAGATCTGCATCAGCCGCGGCGTCAACCCGCTGGTCGACTGGTACTGGAAGTTCTACCTGCGGAAGCACGGCGCCGAATCGCTCGCCGCGCAGACGACGTACTTCGACACGCCGGGCCAGGCGCGCAACCGGTGCGCTCCGGGCGTGATCATGGTCTCCGAGGCTGCCGTGTGCGATCAGATCGCGGCGACACGCGCGCCGACTCCGAAGAAGATCCTGGAGCCGGGCGGGTCGGTGTCGTTCTGCGTGTGGTGAGGGGAGGCCGCTCTTATTTCCCGGGATTCGGAGCCGGCGTCTGCGGCGCGGGTGACGCCGGAACCGGCGCGGGCGAGCCGGGCGGCGTCGCCTGCTGCGGCGGCGCGGTCGGAGCCGCCGGATTCGTCTTCTGCTGCGTCGTCGCCGGCGGAGCAGGCGTGCCGCTCACGAGCGACCGCGGGCCGCGCTGGCCGATGATCGCGAGCACGAGCGCGCCCACCATGAAGAGGACGGCGCAGACGGTCGTGGCCTTCGTGAGGAGCGTGGCGCCCGTCCGCGCGCCGAACGCGGCCGTGCCGCTTCCGCCGCCGCCGAACGCGCTGCCCATGTCGCCCTTGCCCTGCTGCAGAAGAATCACGAGCAGCAGCACGAGGCAGACGATGACGTAGAGGAACGAGACGATGTAGTAACCAATCATTTTCTGGACTCTGAACTCTTAACTATATCAGCAAAGCTCCGGACCTCGAGGCTGGCCCCGCCGACAAGCGCGCCGTCGACGTCAGGCTCGGCAATGAGCTCGCGGATGTTGTCGGGCTTCACGCTTCCGCCGTAAATCACGCGACACCTGTCGGCCGCGTCGGCCCCGAACCACTGGCGCAGCCGCGTGCGGATGTGCGCATGCGCCTCTCCGGCCTGCGCTGCCGTGGCGACCCGGCCCGTGCCGATGGCCCAGACCGGTTCGTAGGCGACGATCATCGCCGCCACCTGCCCGGCCGTGACGCCGTCGAGCCCGCCTTTGATCTGCCGATCGAGCACCGCGAGCGTGTCGTTCTTTTCGCGCTCGTCGAGCGTTTCGCCGATGCACATGATCGGCGTGAGCCCCTGCGCGATGGCCGACTGCACCTTGCGATTCACGAGCGCGTCGGTCTCGCCGAACAGCTGACGCCGTTCCGAGTGGCCGATGATCACGTACGCCGCGCCGGCTTCCTTGATCATGCCGGCGGAGATTTCACCCGTGAACGCGCCCTGCCTTTCCCAGTGGAGATCCTGCGCGGAGACTTCGATGTTCGTGCCGCGCGCCGCCTGCGCGGCCGCGTGAATCGCGGTGAACGGCGGGCCGACGACGACCTGGGCGCCTTTCACGTCCTTCACCGCCGACGCCAGATCCGTGACGAACGCCGTCGCTTCGGCGACCGTCTTGAACATCTTCCAGTTGCCGGCGATAAACGGAATCCTGCCTGTCCCGCCCATCCCGCCTATCCCGCCTTTTCTGTGAGCGCCGCGACGCCGGGAAGCGTTCGACCGCCGAGAAACTCGAGCGATGCGCCGCCGCCGGTGGAGATGTGCGTGACGCGATCGGCCATGCCGGCCTTCCTGATCGCCGCGATGGAATCGCCGCCGCCGATGATGGTCGTGCCTCTGACGGCCGCGACGGCCTTCGCCACCGCGTTCGTACCGGCGGCAAACTTGTCGATCTCGAAGACGCCCATCGGTCCATTCCAGACGACCGTCTTCGCGTCGGCGAGCAGGCCTTCGTATTTCCTGATCGTCTCAGGGCCGATGTCGAGTCCCATGCGGTCGCCAATCGCCTTGTCGCCGACCTCGAGGACCTCGGTCGCGGCGCCCGCGTCGACCTTGTCGGCGACGACGTGGTCGACGGGCAGGGCCAGCGCGACCTTCTTCGCGGACGCGTCGGCTTCGATCTTCCGCGCCGCATCGAGCTTGTCGTCTTCGACGAGCGACTTGCCGACGGGGATGCCGCGTGATTTGAAGAACGTATACGCCATCGCGCCGCCGATGATCAGCCGGTCGACTTTGCCGAGCATGTTCTCGATGACTTCGAGCTTGTCCGACACCTTGGCGCCGCCGATGATCGCGACGAACGGACGTTCGGGTGATTCGAGCGCATGGCCGAGATACCGGAGCTCCTGTTCCATCAGGAGACCCGCCGCGGCTTTCGGCATCAGATGCGCGATCGCTTCGACCGACGCATGCGCGCGATGCGCCGCGCCGAAGGCATCGTCCACGTAGAGATCCGCCAGCGCGGCCAGCGACTTCGCGAATTCCGCATCGTTCTTCTCTTCGCGGGGATCGAAACGAAGGTTTTCGAGCAGCGTGATCTTTTTACCTGCCTCGAGCTTTTCGAACGCGACCGGCTGGCCGAGCAGCTGCGCCAGCCGATCGGCCACCGGCCGAAGGCTGAGCTCAGGATTCGGCCTGCCCTTCGGCCGGCCGAGATGACTGGCGAGCACGACGGAAGACGCGCCGTGATCAAGCGCGTACTGAATCGTCGGCAGCGACGCGCGGATCCGGGTGTCGTCGCCGATGACGCCGTTCTTCAGCGGCACGTTGAAGTCGACACGGATGAAGACGCGCTTGCCCCCGAGATCCAGGTCCCTGATCGAGAGCTTCGCCAACTAGAGGCCCTTTTTTACCAGCAGGCGCAGGAGGTCGACGCAGCGGTTCGAGTATCCCCACTCGTTGTCGTACCACGAGAGGACCTTCACGAAGTTGCCGTCCATGACCTTCGTGTATTCCGCGTCGATGATCGACGAGTGCGGGTTCCCCTTGAAGTCGATCGACACGAGCGGCGCCGTCGAGTACGCGAGCACGTTCTTCATGGGGCCGTCGGCCGCCGCTTTGAGCGCGGCGTTCACTTCTTCCGCCGTCGTGTTCCTGTTCAGCATCGCCGCGAGATCGACGACCGAGACGTTCGGCGTCGGCACGCGCATCGCGAAGCCGTCGAGTTTGCCCTTCAATTCCGGCAGCACCTCGCCGACCGCGACGGCCGCACCGGTCGTCGTCGGAATCATCGACAGCGCGGCGGCGCGCGCACGGCGGAGGTCCTTGTGCGGGAGGTCGAGCAGTTGCTGGTCGTTCGTGTACGAGTGAATCGTCGTCATCCAGCCGTTCCTGATCCCGAACGTCTGGTGCAGGACCTTTGCGAGCGGCGCGAGGCAGTTCGTCGTGCACGACGCGTTCGAAATCACGTGATGTGTCGCCGGATCGTACTTGTCTTCGTTCACGCCGAGGACGACGGTGACGTCCTGGCCCTTCGCCGGCGCCGTGATGACCACCTTCTTCGCGCCGGCGGTGATGTGCTTGGCGGCGGCGTCGCGGTTGGTGAAAAGGCCCGTCGACTCGAACACGACGTCGACGCCGAGGTCCTTCCACGGCAGTTGCGCCGGATCCCTGAGCGACAGCACCTTGAAGGCGTCGCCGTCCACGGAGATCTCGTCGCCCTTCGCCTCGACGGTCGCGTGGATGTTGCCGAGCACCGAGTCGTACTTGAGCAGGTGGGCGAGCGTCGCGGCGTTCGTCAGATCGTTGACAGCGACGAAGTCGATATTTTTATCGCCGAGCGCCGCACGCATGATGTTGCGCCCGATGCGGCCAAATCCGTTGATTCCAACCCTCACAGGCATCCTCGAATCCTCCATGCCAAACAGGTCATTTTAGTGAACGCGTTGTAGACTTAGCAAGAAGCGCGCAATCCATGTATTTCCTGTACAGCGCCCTGTCGCTCGTGCTGTTCGTGCTCGTGTCGCCGTACTTCCTGTACCAGGCGTTCCGCTACAAGAAGTACATCGGCAACCTGCGCGAGCGGCTGGGGTATCTGCCGATTTCGTTCAACGTCGACGGCGAACCCTCGATCTGGATTCACGCGGTCTCGGTCGGCGAAGCACTCACGGCCCGTGCGCTCGCGTCCGACCTCAAGTCGCGCTACCCGCGCCTCAAGCTCTATCTGTCGACGACGACGATGGCGGGACAGCAGGTGGCGCGGACGAGCCTGCGTCATCTGGTGGACGGGGTCTTCTACTTTCCTTTCGACTGGTCGTTCATCATCAGGCGCACGCTCGACATCGTGAAGCCGCGACTGTTCATCATGATGGAGACCGAGATCTGGCCCAACCTGCTGCACGAGTGCCGGAAGCGCGGCATCCGGACGGCGATGATCAACGGCCGGATCTCCGCGCGTTCGTATCCGCGGTACAAGCTCGTGCGGCCGCTCTTCCGCCGCGTGCTCGCCGACGTCGATCGCTTCTGCATGCAGAGCGAGGAATCGGCGCAGCGCCTGATGGCGCTCGGCGCCGAGCCGTCGCGCGTGGTCGTGACGGGCAGCCTGAAGTTCGATTCGCTCGAGCTGCCGCCGCCGACGGCGCACGGCAAGCCGCGCGAGCGGGTGCTTCGGTTCTTCCGCATCTCGTCGCACCGTACGGTGATCGTCGCCGGCAGCACGATGCGCGGCGAGGAGTCGGCGGTCCTGCGCGCGTTCTCGAAGATCAAGGCGACGCAGACGCACGCGGTCTGCATCATCGCGCCCAGGGCGCCCGAGCGCTTCGGCGAAGTCGAGCGCATCGCCCGCGAGGCCGGCTTCGTCACGGCGCGCCGATCCGAGCTGCCGATCGACGCCGAGCCGCGCGCCGATGTCATCGTGCTCGACTCGATCGGCGAGCTGGCGCAGCTGTATCAGCTCGCGACCGTCGTCTTCGTCGGCGGGAGCCTCGCCGACCACGGCGGCCACAACATCCTCGAGCCCGCGATCTTCGGCAAGCCGATCGTCTTCGGTCCGCACATGCAGAACTTCCGCGAGATCGGCGAGACGTTCATCGCGAGCGGCGCGGCTATTCAGGTCGGCTCCGAGCGCGAGCTCGGC
This sequence comes from Vicinamibacterales bacterium, assembly GCA_035571855.1. Lineage (GTDB taxonomy): Bacteria > Acidobacteriota > Vicinamibacteria > Vicinamibacterales > CAVVIG01 > DATNBT01. The sequence goes on along the minus strand of DATNBT010000083.1, from coordinate 1,321 downwards.
GACGCGATTCTCGGTCTCGTCCGCGATCCGGTCCATCGCGCGAGCCTCGGCGCGGCCGCGCGCGCGCTCGTCGAAGCGAACCGCGGCGCGAAGGACAAGACGCTCGCGGTCATCGGCGATCTTCTGCCGCCGGCGGGATCGGGCGGCGTCGTGCGCCCGTTCCGGCTGGTGCATTAGGTTTTGCCCCACGCGCTCAGCACGCTGTACGGCGCTGTCGCGGCATGGCGCCGCGAGTGGTACGTGCAGCATCCCGAACGCCGGCGCAGCCTCTCGCGCCCGGTCATCAGCGTCGGCAACCTCCGTGTCGGCGGCAGCGGCAAGACGCCGGTGGTCGATCACATCGCGCGCCTGCTCGCCGACGCGGGATACCGGCCCGCGGTCCTTTCACGTGGCTACGGACGCCGATCGCCGGGCGCGAGTCCGACCATCGTGTCCGACGGCCGCGACGTGCTGGCCGGCATCGACACCGCCGGCGACGAGCCGCTGATGCTCGCGCGATCGCTCGTCTCCAGGGGCGTCAGCGTCGTCGTGGCCGCCGATCGTCATGCCGCCGGACGCGTCGCTGAAAACGAACTCGGTGCGACCGTGCACATCCTCGACGACGGCTTCCAGCACCTCGCGCTCGCGCGCGACGTCGATCTCGTCGTGACGGGCGAGCACGATCTCACCGACGAGCCGCTGCCGTACGGCCGACTGCGCGAGCCGCTCGCAAGCGCGGCCGTCGCGGACGCGCTGCTGGTGAACGTCGGCTATCAGGACGCCGCCGAACGCGTCGCGCGGGTGCTCAAGGTGAGGAACGCGTATCACGTCACGCGGGCGCTGATGCCGCCGCGCATCGTCGGCTCCGGCGACACCGTCGTGGTGCCCAATGAGTCGCGCGTCTTCGCCTTCGCCGGGATCGAGCGGCCGGAGCGGTTCTTCTCGGACCTGACGTCGGCCGGCTGGAACGTCGTCGGCACGAAAGCGTTCCGCGATCACCATCACTTCAGCGGCGGCGACCTGTCGCGCGTCGAAGCCGCCGCGCGGAGCGCGGGCGCGGCGATCGTCCTGACGACGGAGAAGGACGCCGTGCGGCTGGCGCGTCCGGCGGCGACGGGGATGCCGCTGGCCGCGGTGCCGCTCGTGTCGACGGTGGAGCCGGCCGGCGAATTCCGCGCGTGGCTGCTGGGGCAGATCCGGTGAGGCAGCGGCTGGAGTACCTCGGCGTCGCGGGCATCCGCCGGCTGACGGCGCTGCTGCCGTATTCCCTGCTGTGGATAGCGGGGACGGCGCTCGGCTACATCTTCTATATATGCGACGGCAAACACCGTCGCGTCGCCCT
>DATNBT010000082.1:0-7864 GCA_035571855.1 Vicinamibacterales bacterium | reverse complement strand
GTTCGAATGGGCGGTGTTGCCCTTGAACTCCCGCACCCGGGTTCGACGTGGCCAGGTCGCCTTGCTGACATCCGTGCCTGCGAACGCGCCCGTCGGATGCTCCGGGAAGGCGAACCAGAAACCCGTCGCCTCGGACCCCGCGGCGACGTTGTCCCGGAAAATATTGTCCGGATTGGTGATCCAGAAAGTCGACGCCGTGTTGTCGGACGGGATCAGGATGTCCTTGGCGTCCTGGCCGGCCGCCACGAAGTTCTTGCCGTCCGCCGTTTTGAACGGGGCGAGGTTGGTCGGGACGCACGGCGCTTCCGGATGGCACTTGGTCAGGATCCCCAGGTTGTGGACGAACTGGTTGCCGTGCTCCACGGCGTCCTCGAGGAAGAAGCAGTGACCGATGTTGTTGTAGGTCACGTTGTTTTCGATGTCGAGGTAATTGGTGCCGTGCACGGTCACGCAGCGGCTGTAGGTGTCGTGAATGGCGGAGTTCCTGATGTACTGCCCCTGCGCATCGCCGACCAGATGCCAGTGGATCGGATATCGCGCCAGGTGCATGTTCTGCCCCATGCGATTGAGCTCGACGCCGTCGACCATCATCCTGCTCGCGCCCATCGCCATGATGTGGCCGCCAAAGAGGTTCGCGTCCGCGTCGGGTGACGCCTGGATCACGATATTGCGCGACAGCATGCCGACTTCGCCGCGTTCGTCCACGTCGAACGTGATCTTGCCGAAGTGCATGTAGTCCAGTTTCCTGTCGAGCGTGATCGTATTGCCGCGGATGGCCGCAATCGTTCGTCGCTCCGCCTGATGCGGATCGAAATCCGTTGACGCGAGGACGATCATGTCGCCGGCCCGCCAGCCGGCGGCGTTCAGGACGTCAATCGAGTTGCTGCCGGCTTCGGCGGTCCTGGAGAGCTTCGTCCAGGAGTTCGTCCGGGTGCCGTGCAGGCTGAGGGTTCCACCCATCAGCATGATCGCGCGGTCGCTGCGGTCGCTCGCGACACTCGCTGCGGGAACGCTGATGTCCTCGTCTTTGACGTTGTCGGTGAGGGTAATCGTCGCCTTGCGCGTGTGGGGCCTGGCTTCCGTCCCAATCTCCAACGTTCCGTGCACCATGATCCACTCGGTGGTCAGCTCCAGATCCCTGGTATCCGCGAAGCTGAGGGTGCCGTCGAGCTTGATGCCATGCAGCGGCGGCGGGCTGACGTCGAGGAGGACGTTCATATCCTTCTCAATGGTGACCACGTCGTCTCTGGCGGGCACCTTCTTGTCAGGCCAGGTGGCTGGATCGGACCAGCGGTGGGCCGCCGGCGATCCGGCACTCTGCGCCTGAACGCCAGCGAATGCGCCGACGAGCAGGAATGCCGGCACGAGCGACGCAAGAAGGAGCGAACGATGGTGGGTACTCACGGAATCAACCCTCCGTACTCGAAGATGACCGCACACCGGGAACCCGAAGAGATTAGCCGATTTTCGAACATCGGAGAAAGGCGAGAGCGCGCCAGGGAAGATTCGAACTTCCGACCCCCGGCTTAGAAGGCCGGTGCTCTATCCAACTGAGCTACGGGCGCATTGGTGCATGAGATTGTACGACGCCCCAGTTCCGACAGGCATTGCAATTGCTCTCATCAGTGGCCCTTCTTCCCGGCTCACGATCGAGGCAGTCAATGAGAGCACTCGTACGCTCAGCAGTACTAATGGCCGCGCTCAGTTGTGCACTCTGGAGCTCGACCACGCGTGTCTCCACGCAATCGACGACGCAGTACGGGGTGACCGACATCGGGACGATCGGCGGCTCATCCGCGGTCGCGCTCGCCATGGACGACAACGCCTTCCCTTCGATCGCGGGATACGGCACGACCGCGCCGGGGTCCGTGCACGCGTTTTACCGCGACCTCGGCGGCGGCATGCACGATCTCGGGACGCTCGGGGGCCCGGCGAGCGAGGCGCACGCGGACAGCAGCGGCGCCGTCGTCGGCAAGTCGCAGGTGGCAGGCGGCGCATACCACGCGTTCGTCGCGATGCATCCTACGACGCCGGGCATGAGCGACATCGGCACCCTCGGCGGCTCGCAGAGCAGCGCGAACGGTGCTTACGGCAAGTTCGTCGTGGGCGACTCGGAAACCTCGGGCGATAAGACGACGCGCGCGTTTATCTACGACACCAGCGTCGGGACGATGTCGGATGTCGGCGCGTCGCTCGGCGGCCCGAACACGTCGGCCGCGGGAATCAACATTAACGGGCACGTCGTCGGCTGGGCGGATCTGCCGGGCGGCAACGTCCACCACGCGTTCATGTATGCGAACGGCGCCACGCAGGATCTCGGCACGCTCGGCACGAACAGTGAAGCGCTCGCGATCAACGACAACGACGTGATCGTCGGACGCTCGCAGATTGGCGCGACCGCGGGCGAGCACGCGTTCGTCTTTCGGAACGGCGCGATGCAGGACCTCGGCACGCTCGGCGGCGCGAACAGCGAAGCGCTCGCCGTGAGCCGGCTCGGCGCGATTGTCGGCTGGGCGGAAACCAGTTCGGGTGAGCGGCACGCCGCCCTGTGGCACGACGGCGTGCTCACGGACCTCAACACGCAGATCGAATCGGGCACCGGATGGACATTGCAGGCAGCCACCGGCGTCACGGGGAATCCGGGCGTGGGGGCCAACGCGATCGTCGGCTACGGACAGCTCAATGGGCAGACGCGCGCGTTCTTTCTGACGCCGCCGAACGATCTGTATCTGGCTCCCGGGGACTGGGTCACCGACAATTCCACGAACTTCCCGAATCCCCACGAAGCCGGCAAGCCGCTCACGATGGCCGAGTCCGTCGTCAACAACGGTCCGTATATCGCGACGAACGTGAAGGTCGTGGATACGCTGACCGGCGCGGTGCAGATCGACGGATGGAGCGGGGCCGATTGCACGCAGAGCGGGCTCCAGCTGACGTGCACGTTCGGCAGCATGTGGGGCGCGGGACACGCGAGCGTGTTGAATGTTTACGTCCACGCGACGGCGGCCGGACCGATCACCCACTCGGCGACGATTGTCTCCGCCGATCAGCCGGACCCGAACACCTCGAATAACAGCATCTCGGAATCCAACCTCGCCGTCAGCCTCTCGTCGTTCACGCTCGCCAGCGGCAGCGTCCAGGGCGGCGGATCGGTGCTCGGCCACACGGCGATTACGAGCAGCGCCCCGCAGGGCGACGCGCGCGTGACGCTCAAGAGCAGCAACCCGGACATCGCGAGCGTGCCGTATCCCTACGACGTGCTCGGCGGCTGCTGCGACAACGGCACGTGGCGCGAGTTCTACGTATCGACCAAGCCCGTGAGCGCGCCCACGACCGTGCAGATCAGCGCGACGTACGGCGGCGTGACGATCACGCAGCCCCTGACGATCGCGCCCTCGTCGTCGGGCGGGTCGGGAGGAGGTGCGTCGACGCCGTACGGCGGCAGCGCCGCGGCGATTCCCGGCACGATCCAGGCGGAGAACTTCGACGAAGGCGGGCAGGGCGTCGCCTACAGCGACAACAGCAGCGGCAACAACGGCGGACAGTATCGCAACACCGACGTGGACATCGAAGCGACGAGCGACGCGGGCGGCGGCTACGACGTCGGCTGGATGACGGCGGGCGAGTGGTTGAACTACACCGTCAACGTCGCGCAGGCCGGCACGTACACGCTGACGCTGCGCGTGGCGGCGAGCGGACAGGGCGGGCGCTTCCACGTCGAGTTCGGCGGCGTCGACAAGACGGGCGCGATCACGATTCAGAACACCGGCGGCTGGCAATCGTGGAGCGACATCACGACGAGCGTGACGCTCTCCGCGGGCGTACAGACGATGCGTTTCGTCGAAGACTCGAACAGCTCGGCAGGCGTGTTCGGCAACCTGAATTACTTCCGGTTTGCCGGACCGGGCGGCGGATCGGACGGCGGCGGAGGTACGAGCGGGCAGTCGCCGTTCAACGGCTCGCCCTCGCCGGTGCCCGGGAATATTCCCGCGGCCAACTTCGACAACGGCGGCGAAGGCGTCGCGTACCACGACACGACCTCGGGGAACATCGGCGGCCAGTATCGATCGACGGACGTCGACATCGAACGTGCGAGCGACGGCGGCTACGACGTCGGCTGGATTTCCGCGGGTGAATTCCTGAACTACACGGTCAACGTCGGTTCGGCCGGCGGTTACACCATCGCGCTGCGCGTCGCGTCGCAAAGCGGAGCGTCGATGCATGTCGGCTTCAACGGACCGAGCGCGGGCACGTGGGTCAACGTGTCGATTCCGTCCACCGGAGGCTGGCAGAACTGGACGACCGTGAACGTTCCCGTGACGCTCGGCGCTGGCGTGCAGCAGATGACGCTGATGTTCGACACCGGCGGACTGAACATCGAAGCCGCGAACATCACGGGCGCGACTGGCGGGACGGGCGGGACCGGATTGAGTCCGTTCTCGGGCACGCCGGCGGCGCTGCCCGGCCAGATCCTTGCGGCCAACTTCGACAACGGCGGCGAGGGCGTCGCGTATCACGACACGTCGAGCGGCAACACCGGCGGCGCGTATCGCAGCACCGACGTCGACATCGAGGCGTCGGGCGAAGGCGGCTACGACGTCGGCTGGACGGCGGCGGGGGAGTGGTTGAACTACACGGCCAGCGTCAGCGCGTCCGGCAGCTACACCGTGCAGCTCCGCGTCGCCTCACAGGGCGGCGCCACCATGCACGTCGGCTTCAACGGCGCGAGCGCCGGCACGTGGAAGGCCGTCACGATTCCGGCGACCGGCGGATGGCAGACCTACACGACCGTCAGCATCCCGGTCGCGCTCGGCGCCGGCACGCAGCAGATGACGATCTACTTCGACACGGGAGCGGTGAACTATCTGTGGGCGAAGGTGCAATGACCCTGACGACTATGCCGCGTCGTCGGGCCTGGGCCGCCAGAGCACGACGACGCGTCCGACCTGCTGAACGATTGCGGCATCGGTGCGTCCGGCCAGGGTGTTCGCGAGCATCTCGCGTTCGTCGCGATCGCCGGCAAGCCGCACTTTGATCAGTTCGTGTGCGGTCAGCGCGCGATCGACTTCGGCGACGGCGGCGTCCGACGCGCCGCCCTGTCCGATCTGGACGACCGGGTTGAGCGCATGCGCTCTCGCTTTCAGGTCGGCGCGCTCACGCGGCCGCAGTACGTTCGGCATTTCCGTAGCATACCGTTCGCTGTATCGTTACGCCCATGGAATCGCGTAACGACGTCCCGGTCCTGATCGCCGGCGGCGGGCTCGTGGGCCTGTCGACCGCGATGTTCCTCGCGCAGCACGGCATCCGCTCGCTCGCCATCGAACGGCTGAAGCAGGGATCGCATCTCCCGCGCGCCGCGCATTTCCACATGCGCACGCTGGAGCTGTTCCGCTCCGCCGGGATCGAGGACGAAGTCCGCGCGCAGTCGAACGTCGAGTTCGAGCCGGAAGGATCGATCGTCCTGATGGACTCCCTTGCGGGCAAGGTACTCGTGCAGTTCATCCCGGAGCTGAACGCCGGCGTCGACAGATTCAGCCCGTGCAAGCGCCTGTTCATCACGCAGCCCGGTCTCGAGCCGATCCTTCGGCGGCGCGCGCAGGCGATCGGCGCCGCGGTGATGAGCGGATGGGAGGCCGTCGGCTTCACCCAGGACGCCGACGGCGTGTCGACCACTATTAATAATGTCGACACCGGGGAAAAGCAGACGGTCCGCTCGAAGTATCTGATAGGCGCGGACGGGGCGCACAGCCGCGTGCGCGAGCTCGCGGGCATCGAGTTCGACGGCCGCGGCGTCTTCTCGAACTCCGTCACGATCTACTTCAACGCGCCGATGGCGCCGCTGCTCGAAGGCACCAACTACAGCGTCATCTACGTCAAGAACGACCACCTGAGCGGGTTCTTCCGCCTCGACCGCGACCGGCAGTCGGGATTTCTCGCCATCAACACCGTCGGCGACACGTCGAAGCCCGAAGCGGCGAGCCCGGCGAACGACGTGCGTGAGGAGACGCTCGTCACGCACGTGCGGCGCGCCGCCGGTGTCGCCGATCTTCCGGTGACGCTGACGGGCGTCGCCCGCTGGCGCGCGACCGCGGACGTCGCGCGGCGATTCCGCGCCGGCCGCGTGTTTCTCGCCGGCGACGCCGCGCACCTGATGCCGCCCAACGGCGGATTCGGCGGCAACACGGGCATTCACGACGGCCACAATCTCGCGTGGAAGCTCGCGCTGGTGCTGAACGGCCGCGCCTCGGAGTCGCTGCTCGACACGTACGATTCCGAGCGCCGCCCGGTCGCGAGCTTCACGGTGGAGCAGGCGTACACACGGTACGTCACGCGCACCGCGCCGTATCTCGGGAAAAAAGACTACCAGCCGCTGGCCGAGGATTTCGACATCGAGATCGGCTATCTGTACGGCGCGGACGCCGTGCACGAACATCCGGGCATTTCGCACGGACGTCCAGGATCGCGGGCACCGCATGTGTGGATCACGCTGGACGGCACGCGCATGTCGACGCTCGATCTGTTCCGTGGGGAATTCGTCCTGTTGACGGGATCGGACGGCGCTCGATGGATGGATGCGGCGGCGACGCGTTCGGGAATCAACGCGCATCAGATCGGCGATGCGGACTTCTTCGACGCGTATGGGATATCGCCGTCGGGAGCGAGTCTGATTCGTCCCGACGGCTTCGTCGCGTGGCGGTCATCGTCGGCCAGCACGACGCCGGCCGACGACCTTGCACGAGTGCTCCGGACTCTTCTAACCCCTAACCCCTAGTCCCTAACCCCTAGTCCCTAACCCCTAACCCTTAGTCCCCAGCCCCTAGTTGCATCCCGTCGCCGGCATCCTGAATCCCGCGAACTGATTCAGATCGCCCATCAGCGAGTAGCGGCCGACGTTCGCCGACGGCGACTGCGTCGGTTCGGCGATCGTGTTGGGCGCCGACCGCATGAACCACGGCAGCAGCACTTCGTCTTCCGGGTGGTAGAAGCCGTCCGCGCTCTGTGAGCCGTTCGGGTTCGGACCCTGGCGGAAGTTGTTCGCGCCCATCGTGAAGCCGATGCCGACGACCGGATCGCCGGTCTCGAGGATGCCGGTGCAGCCGTACTGCGGCGCCGTCGGCGTCAGCCACGGCTCGACGTAGTTGTTCACGAACGGATCGTCGGCCCACTCGGCGATCTCGTGGCTGATCGCGTGGATGTCCTGCAGCGCCCAGTCGGTGCCGCCGGCCGGCCGCGCGAAGATGCCGGGCGAGATGTAGGACGCCCACGCGAACGTCTGCACCTTCGCGTTGCCGTTGCTGTTGGTGCTGCCGTTGCCGTTCCCGGTCGGACGCGCGCCGTGATAGCCGATGACGCAGCAGTTGAAGATGTCGTTGCCGTCGTACAGCATCACGTCGTCGGTCAGATAGATCGCCAGGTGCGTCGGATCCTGCTTGTTGTTGAGGTTCTGGATCTGCGAGCTCCACCAGCCGATGTCGATGTCGGCGAAGATCACGCCGCGTCCCGATTGCAGCAGCACGCCCTGGTTCCTCGGCACGTCGATGACGACCGGCGCCATCAGGTTCGGATGCAGCATCAGGTGGTAGGGGCTCGCGCCCGTCTGGTTGAACTGCGCGCGCATCGTCGCGTCCTGGAGCTGCAGCGCCACCCCGGCGTCGCCCTGCGACAGCGGTCCTCCGGGACCCTTGATGAGCTTGGGGTCGTTGGGGAAGCTCCCGGCTGCGGTTGCGGCCGGCGTGGAGCCGTAGTCGTTGCTGGCAAACACTGGCGAGGCGAGCGTTGGACCGACCACCGTCGTGCCGTCGAAGGTCATGCCGTCGAAGTGGACGATGAGCGGCGTGATGTCTGCCTGGATCGTGACCGAGCA
>DATNBT010000081.1:0-4006 GCA_035571855.1 Vicinamibacterales bacterium | reverse complement strand
TTCTTCGACGGCGAGCACGTCGTCATGAAAGGCGCGTCGCCCGCGACGGCGCGCGAACTGATTCGGCCGTCCTTCCGCAACTGGTTCCGGCCGAAGTATCCGTACGTGTACGCGACGTTCAGGTGCGCACAGTGATCACCCGCATTGCCGACAAAGCCGCCGCGACCGCGCAGTTTGCGAGCGACGTGCAGTACTACCTGTCCCAGCAGCCGCGCCAGCTGCCGTCCCGCTATTTCTACGACGATCTCGGCTCGGCGCTCTTCGACGCGATCTGCCGCCTCCCGTGGTACGGCGTCACGCGCGCGGAACTGCGGCTGCTCGAGAGCTACGGGCGCGAGATTCTCGCGCGCGTGCCGGAGCTGACGACGATCATCGAGCTCGGCCCGGGCAACGGCGAGAAGCTGATCGCGCTGGTGGAGGCCGGCCGCGCGGGCACGAGCCGCCTGGATCTGCGCCTCGTCGACATCTCACGGAGCGCGCTGGAGCTCTCGAGCCACGTGCTGGCCGCGCTGCCGAACGTGGACGTCGCGACCTACGAGGCCGAATACGAGGCGGGCCTCGCCGCGGCGTCGGCGGAAACGCGCGGCGGCCGCGCGCTCGCGCTGTTTCTCGGATCCAACATCGGCAATTTCGATCGTCCCGGCGCCGAAGTCTTTCTGCGCGACATCCGCGCGAGCCTGATGCTCGGCGACATGCTGCTGATTGGCGCCGACCTCGTGAAACCCGAGCGCGACCTGCTGCTCGCGTACGACGACCCGCTCGGCGTCACGGCCGCGTTCAACCGCAATCTGCTCGTGCGCATCAACCGGGAGCTTGGCGGCAACTTCGACGTCGATGGGTTCGCGCACCGCGCCCTCTGGTCGGCGGAGCACTCGCGCGTCGAGATGCATCTCGTCAGCCGGCGGCGGCAGCAGGTGTCGGTCGTCGCCGCGGGCGTCGATTTCGTGATGGGCGAAGGCGAGTCGATCTGGACCGAGAGCTCGTACAAGTACACGCCGGAGCAGATCGCGCGTTCGCTCGAGCAGGCGGGCTTCAGGCGCGTGGAGCAGTGGATTGACGAACCGGGCGGGTTTGCCCTGACGCTGGTCGAAACGACCTAGCTAACCGACTTTCCAGCCTTCGGTCCGCAGGTTATTCATCAGCTGAACGGAACGCTCGATCAGATCCGTCGGCTGATCGACTTCCTCGACCGACTCCGATCCGTCAGGCCGCGTCACGATCACGCGGTACTTGCCCGACGTGCGATCGTGCGCGATCTCGTAGCGGAGCCGCTCGCCGTCCTTGTCGAAGAACCAGATCATTGCGGACAAAAAGAATATCGCAACAAAAGTCAGGCGCGGGAGCAGAAAATCGCTGCACCAAAGAGTCCTGCATCGGCATTTAAAATCACTTTGACCGGCATCGCTTCGAGCAGCGATGTGAAGGGCGCCTTCGATCGAAACGCCGCGAGGAACGATCCGCCGGCGAGCGCGTCCAGAATCTTCGGCGCGATGCCGCCGCCGACGTACACGCCGCCCGTGGCGACGGTGCGCAGCGCCAGGTTGCCGGCTTCCGCTCCGTACGCTTCGACGAAGACATCGAGCGCGTCGATGCAACCCGGACACGCGCGCGCGAGCGCGGCCGCGGAGATTTTCGCCGGCGCATCGGCGCTGCCGAAGTCGATGCCGGCACGGCAGCTCCGATGCAGCGCCTTGTGGATGTGCACGAGCCCGACGCCCGCGACCACGTGTTCGACGGCGGCGCGCCCGTACGTGCGCGTGAGCTCGCGCAGGACGACGATGTCGCGATCGGTGCGGGCGGCGAAGTCCGATCGTCCGGCCTCGGTCGCCTTGGCGACCAGCCGGCCCTCGATGTCATAGAGCACGGCTTCGCCGAGCCCGGTGCCCGCGGCGATCACCGCGATGGCTCCGCCCGCGACCGGCCGTCCCCGTTGCAGCACCCGCACCTCGTCGTCTGCAAGCGCCGGCACCGCGCAGGCGAGCGCCTCGAGATCGTTGAGGAGCGAGACGCGGCCGATGCCGGTGGCCTTCCCGATCGCGGCGGCGTTCACTTCGATCGGCGTGTTCGTCAGCGTCGCGCGGCCGTCCAGCACCGGCCCGGCCACACCGAAGCACGCGTGTCCGATCGATCGCGCGTCGATCGCCGCGTCTCGAAGGAACGCCGCGACCACCTCGGGGAACCCGCCAAACTCGGTCGTGCCGTACGTCCGCACGGCGATCGGTCGCGGCCGAGGCGCGCCCGTCTCGAACACACCGAGGCGCGTTGTCGTGCCGCCGACGTCGGCCGCGAGTACGTTCTTCATTGACAAGCGGGTACATTCTGCTTCAAATTGAAGCCGACTCCCCGCGGTCCGCCTGACGGCGGACACCACCAGCAGTAGCGGAGGCTGTTTGCCTGTTGCGTCGACCCACTTACCGGATTCACAGCCGCTCGCGGGACAACTCGTCGTTTTCACCGGCAAACTGAGCTCGCTCGGCCGCAAGGACGCGGCGGCGCTCGTCGTCCGCCTCGGCGGCGCGACCGCCGACGATGTCAACGCGAAGACGACGATGGTCGTCGTCGGCGACGCCGGCTTCGGATCGGTCGATCGCAGTCAGAAACTAAGGAAAGCGGAAGAACTGAAGATCCGGATCCTGTCGGAGGACGACTTCTGCCGGCTCGCGGGCGTGCAGGGGCCCGAGGTGCTGAAGAAGCAGTATCAGGCGACGCGCGATCTGCTCGCGCGGTACCGGTCGCTCCGCCCGGACCATATTCAGTACCTGGCGAAGTGCGGCATCATCCGGCCGCAGATGCAGACGAACGCGGACCGGTACTTCGCGTTCGCCGACGTCTCGACGCTGAAGCAGGTGAACGACGACCTCGCCGAGGGCCGCGCGTTCCGCGGCATCGTCCGCTCGCTGGCGGCGTCGCGCGACGGCCAGCTTGCGTTCGATTTCCGGCATGAAGCCACGCCGGCCAAGATCATCACCCTGCGCCGCCCGGCCGGCCAGAATTCCTCGGCGGAGAAGTCGAGGCTGGCCAACGCGTCGGCGGCGATCATCCGCGACACGGCGCTGGCCGAGTCGTTCTTCCGCGAAGGATCGTCGCTCGACGACGGCGACGAGTCGACGCTGGACGGTGCGGCGACGGCGTACCGGAAGGCGCTCGAGCACGACCCGTATCTCGTCGCGGCGCTGATCAACCTGGCCAACATTCATTACAGCCGCGACGAGCTGGCCGAGGCGCAGGCGCTCTACGAGCGCGCCATCGGCCTCGAGTCCGATTTCTTCGAGGCCCACTTCAACCTCGGCAACATCTATCACGACCTCAATCGCTTCTCGGAAGCGCAGGCCTGCTACCGCGAAGCGCTCCGCCTCAATCCGTACTACGCCGACGCGCACTTCTACCTGGCCGTGACGTTCGAGAAGATGGGCCAGTCGCAGGACGCGCGCCCCCACTGGAAGTCGTATCAGCAGCTCGCCCCGCAGGGCGAGTGGGTCGAACTCGCCAAGGAATTTTCAGAATAGTCGTTCAGGGTTCAGGAGTTCAGCGTTCATGCAGACTGCGCGGAGAGTCGTCGCTGCATCGGGAGCGCTCCTGTTCGTCATCTTGAGCGCCTTCGCTGCGTGGAGTTCGATCGAAACGTGGCGGCTGACAGCGCACGCGACGGGCGGGACCGGTAGCGCCGGACTTGGCGCGGTCAGCATTGGGATTTAGGGGTAGCCGGCGCCGCCATTTTCATTACTGCTGAGGCGATCGATTTCGCGGCGTTCCGCGTCATCGGCTTGGTGATGTGGATTGTCGCGTTCGTGCTGACGTCGATCCTGCCGGGATTGTACGCGACGCTGAACGCTGAACCTGAACCCTGAACGACTAGTATCGATAATCGTTAGGATCGCGCTTCTTCGGCGTCCTGCGCAGCTTGTAGAACGTGCAGTCGGGGCACCAGGCCTCGGGATCGAAGCCTGACGCGCCGGCCATCGGCAGCACATCGCGGTGACCGCAGCATTCCGGCCCGTCTTCCGGC
>DATNBT010000080.1:0-10270 GCA_035571855.1 Vicinamibacterales bacterium | reverse complement strand
CGCGCGCGCGGCCGGCGTGCCGTTCGAGATCGGCGCCGGCACGCTTCGGCCCGTGACGATCACGCTGACCAACGTCCGGCTCACCACCGCGCTCGATGCCGTCTGTGACAACGCGTCGTGCGCCTGGCGGCTGGACGGCGCGCTGAAGGTGACGCCCGTGGCCGCGGGGCGGCGCGCGTCGCTGCCGCCGCGCGTGTCGTTCGACGTCAAGGACAGTCCCGGCGCCGAGGTCTTCCGCGCCATGGGGGCCGCGATCGGCGTCACGGTGACCGTCTCGCCCGGCACCGCGTCACCGGAGCAGACGTTGAGCCTCAGTTTTCACAACGCGGCGACCACCGACGTGCTGAACATGATGTGCGAGGCGCTGCGGTGCGAGTGGTCGTTCGACGCGGAGAACGGGCTCCGCATCGCGCCGAAGAAACGTTAGGTCCTCAGGTTCTCGAGGGCCTGCCTCGCCGCTTCCTGCTCCGCCTCTTTCTTCGAGGGGCCGCTCGCGCGCGCGAGCGACTCGCCGCCGACCACGACTTCCACTTCGAATCGCTTGTCGTGATCCGGTCCGAAGGTGCCGACGAGCCGGTACTCGGGCAGCGGCTGGCTGCGCGCCTGCACGAGCTCCTGCAGGCCTGACTTGTAGTCCTGCGCGCCCGCGACGCCCTGCCGCCGCGCGGCATCCACCAGCGAGTGAAACTCGCGCTTGATGAACGCGCGGGCCGCGTCGATGCCGCCGTCGAGATAAATCGCGGCGATCAGCGCTTCGTAGGTGTCCGCCAGCAGCGCCTGCTTCCGGCGGCCGCCGGTCTTCTCTTCGCCGCGTCCGAGCAGCAGGTGGTCGCCGAGCTGCAGGTGCTCGGCCTGTTTCGCGAGCGCGAACGTCGACACCATCGACGCCTTCGTCTTCGACTTCTCGCCTTCATCCCAGTCGGGGAACTCGCGGAACAGCGTGTCGGCGATGACGAACCCGAGCACCGCGTCGCCCAGAAATTCCAGCGACTCGTTGTCGACGACCCCGCCGGTGACGTCTTCGTTGGCGCGCGAGGTGTGCGTCATCGCGTGCTCGAGGAGGCCGCGGTCGCGGAACCGGTAGCCGATCGCCTTCTGCAGCGCGTCGAACTCCTGCCTGATCGGCACGACCGGCCGGGGCCCGCCGTCGGTCTGGTGGCCCTCGATGATCCGGCGTGCTTCTTCGGCGTCTTCGGTGCGCACCGACAGCGGGATCTCGCCGAGGTTGTTCACCGAGAGCGGGTACTGCGACACACGGTTGCCGGCGACCGAGGGAATGCCGTTGGCCTCGAGCAGCCCGCGTACGATGTTCGCCTCGATTTCGGAGTTCGTACGGAAGATGACGACGAGGTCAGACACGGGCTTCTTCAACCTTGATCAGGATCATCGTCATATCATCATGCTGGGGCGCGTCTCCGACAAACGCCGCGACCTCGCGCAGCACGCGCTCGCGCAGTTCCGCGGACGGCAGCCGTGCGTGCTCCTCGAGGATGCGCCCCAGCCGCGCCTCGCCGAAACATTCGTCCTGGGCGTTCATCGCCTCGCTGATCCCGTCCGTGAACAGCATATAAACGTCGCCGTCCCGGAGCGGAATCGTCTGCTCTTCGAGCAGCCGTTCGAACATCTCGCCGTTGTCGAGGTTGAGCCCGACCACCATCCCGTCCGGCACCAGCACCTGCACGCGTTCCTGCCCATCCCGCCCATCCTGTCCATCCAGCCCATCCAGCCCATCCCGCCCCGGCACATACATCAGCGGCGTGTGGCCCGCGCGCGAGTAGGTCATCGTGCGCCCGCGAATGTCGATGACGGCGTACGTCATCGTGATGAAGCTGCGCGCGTCGAGGTTGCTGGCGATGATCGAGTTCGCCGCGATCATCAACGCGCGCGGCGACGTGTGGATGCGGCTGAGCGACAGCACGAGCCCCTTCAGCTCCGCCATGTAGAGCGCGGCCGACGTGCCCTTGCCCGCGACGTCGGCGATGAGGACGCCGAGCCGGTGATCGTCGAGCGGCAGGAAGTCGTAGTAGTCGCCGCCGACTTCCCGCGCGGGAACGCAGGTCGCGGTGATCGACACGCCGGGCAACGACAGCGGTCCCTGCGGGAGCAGCGACATCTGGATCTCACGCGCGATGCGGAGCTCCTCTTCGAGCCGCTTCTTCTCCGCCTGCTCGCGCAGCAGGTCCTCGATGCTGTCCGTCATCGTGTTGAACGACTGCGCGAGCTCGCCCAGCTGGTCCTGCGCCTTGACCGCGATCTTGTGCGTGAAGTCGCCCTGCCTCACGCGCTCGGTGCCGGCGAACAGCTCGTGGACCGATCCGGTGATCGACTTGGCCAGCGCCAGGCCCGCAAACAGCGCCATCGCCTCGATGACGACGAACAGGCCGCCGATGATGAAGAGCGCGAGCAGCAGTCCCTGTCCGAAGCGGCGGCTGACGACGCCCGGGCCCGACGAGATGCGGTCGTACAACTCGCCGACCCGCAGCTCCGTCGTCACAAACAGGAGGCCGGTCTTGCCGGTGTCCCAGTCGCGGTACTCGACGAGGCTGACGAGGTTGTTGAACAGCCCGCCGCCGGTCGCGGCGCGCGAGCTCGCAGCGTCCTGCGCGCCGGACCCCGCCATCGGCTTCGCGCCGCCGCCGTCGTCGTCGCGCGCGGCGCTGATCGTCGAGATCCCCACGCCGGTTTCGCCGCGCAGCCTGTCCCTGATCGCGGCGCCGACCGGCACGTCGTAGACCACGGCGAACCTCGGCTGATCGGTCTCGGGAAACGCGACCGAGCGGACGACGATGGTCCGTGCGTAGAACACGCCGGCGAATCCTTCGCAGCCAATCCACGCCGGCACCGTCGCGGGCGGCGTGACGTGCTCCCACGGGCCCGCCTTCAGCGGCGCCGACGGCGCGAAGCCGCTCGTCGCGCCCGCGGCCGCGCGCCCCTTGCATGCCCGGCTGACGGGAACGAGCGCCACCGACAGGCCGGGATATTCGTCGTCCGCGTTGCCCTGGCGGCGCGCGACGATCGCCTCGGCATCGCGTCCGCCGGTGCGCTGGATCTCGATCGCGGTGCTCTGCGCGAGGAACTTCGCCTGATCCGTGATCGCGCGCAGCCGGCTCTGCACCAGGTACGAGCTGAAGTTGTAGAACAGGAGAAACCCGCTGAGCAGAAAGAACGAGACGATGAGCGTCGCGGGAATGAAGCCGATGAAGACGTACGACAGAATCAGCTTGCGCCGGACGCGCCACAGCAGCCGCCGCTTGCCGAGCACGATCAGCGTGAACGCAAAGTACCCCGCGCCGACGACGAGCGCGAGGCTCGCGACGGTGTCGACGACGCCCAGAAACGCGGGGACGCCGCCGAGCAGCAGGCCGGCGGCGTAGACGGCGAGACGGACCGCGACGCCGATCACGATGGCGCGTCCCGGAAGCGTGTGGAAGAGCGCGTGAGAAACGCCGGAACGCGGCATCAGCGTGGACTCGCCGTATTAAAGCATGTATCGTTAGTGGATCGTGAAGCTGCCGAAGCACGCGCGGTTCAGCACGGTGTGTCTGCACGCCGGCCAGGAGCCCGACCCGACGACCGGCGCGATCATCACCCCGATCTATCAGACGTCGACCTACGTGCAGGAGTCGCTCGGCCGGCACAAGGGCTACGAGTACGCGCGCACGCAGAACCCGACGCGCGGTGCGCTCGAACGGAACGTCGCGGCGATCGAAGGCGGGCCCGACGACGGCGGCTTCGCGTTCGCGTCGGGCATGGCGGCGATCGGCGCCGTCTCGACGCTGCTGAAGGCCGGCGACCACGTCGTCGTCTCGGACAACACCTACGGCGGGACGTTCCGGCTGTTCGACAAGGTGCTGCGGAGGTACTCGCTGTCGTTTTCGTACGTCGACACGGCGGATCTCGCGGCGACCGAGCGCGCGTTCACGCCGGCGACGCGGATGCTGTTCGTCGAGACGCCGACGAACCCGATCATGCGCATCACCGATCTGCCTGCCGCCGCGGCGCTCGCGAAGCGCCACAACGCGCGGCTGGTCGTCGACAACACGTTCGCCAGCCCCGCGCTCCAGCGTCCGCTCGAACTCGGCGCGGACATCGTCCTTCACAGCACGACGAAATATCTGAACGGCCACAGCGACAGCGTCGGCGGCGTCGTCGTCGCCGTGAACAGGGACGACATCGAGTGGCTCCGGTTCGTGCAGAACGCCGAAGGCGCGATCCTCAGCCCGTTCGATTCATGGCTCGTGCTGCGCGGCACGAAGACGCTCGCGCTCCGGATGGCGCAGCACAACGCCAACGGCCTGGCCCTCGCGCAGTTCGTCGAGACGCACCCGAAAGTGCAGAAGGTCTACTATCCCGGCCTCGCGTCGCATCCGCAGCACGCGCTCGCGGCCAGACAGATGCGCGGCTTCGGCGGCATGCTGGCGTTCGATCTCGGATCGCTCGAGGCCGCACGGACGCTGCTCAATTCGGTGAAGCTGCTCGCGCTCGCGGAAAGCCTCGGCGGCGTCGAGTCGCTGATCTCGCATCCCGCGACGATGACGCATGCGTCGGTGCCGGCCGAGAAACGCCGGGAACTCGGCATCACGGACGGCCTCGTGCGGATTTCCGCCGGCGTCGAAGACATCGACGACCTCAAGGACGATCTTTCGCAGGCGCTCGCGAAGGCCTGAACGCCCGATCGTCTGAACGCTGAATCCTGAACCGTGAACCTCTTCGACTTTCTGCTCCACGCCGACCGGAAGCTGCTCGAACTCGTCGCTCAGTACGGCACCTGGGTGTACGCGATTCTGTTCGCGATCGTCTTCGCCGAAACCGGCTTCGTCGTCACGCCGTTTCTTCCCGGCGACTCGCTGCTCTTCGCGACCGGCGCGCTGTGTGCGACCGGCGCGCTGAAGACGCCCGTCGCGGCGGGCCTGCTCTTCGCGGCGGCGTTCACCGGCAACGCGGTCAACTACGCCGTCGGCCGCCTCGTCGGCCCGCGCGTGTTCAACGCGCACGACCGCCGTACGCCGATCCACCGCCTGCTCAACGAGCAGCACCTGAAACGCGCGCACGAGTTCTTCGAGCAGTACGGCGGGAAAGCCGTGATCCTCGGGCGGTTCGTCCCGATCGTGCGGACGTTCGTGCCGTTTGTCGCGGGTGCCGCGCAGATGCGCTCGCACGAGTTCGGGCTCTATAACTTCGTCGGCGCCGCGGCGTGGGTGATTCTGTGCGTGGGCGCGGGACTGCTCTTCGGCAACGTCCCCATCGTCAAACAGAACTTCTCGCTCGTCACCATCGGCATCGTCGCGGTGTCGCTGTTGCCGATGGCCGTCGAGCTGCTGCGCACGCGACGATAGTCACGTCCGCCGGCGGCCGAGCGCCTGTACGGCCGACGCCAGCTCGATCGGATCGATGGGCTTCGCCAGGTGCATCTCGAAGCCGCCCTGCAAGGTCTTCGCGCGATCCTCGGAGCGTGCATAGGCCGTCAGCGCCGCCGCCGGCAGATCGCGCAGGCGCGGATTCGGCGACGCGCGAATGCGGCTGATCAGCTGGAACCCGTCCATCAGCGGCATCCCGAGGTCGGCAATCAGGACGTCCGGATCGGCGGCCTCGATCTTCTCGAGCGCGGCCGCACCGGAGCGCGCCGTCGTCACGTGCGCACCCGCGCCTTCGAGAATCTCCGTGAGCAGCCGCAGCGAGTCCGGCTCGTCGTCGACGGCCAGCACGCGGATGCCGTCGAGATCGGGCATCGTCCCCATCGTGCGCGCCGACTCGCGCCGCGGATGCATGCGCGGCTCCTCGGCGTGCGCGTCGTGGACGATCCGCAGCGGCAGCCGCACGCGGAACGTCGAGCCGGCGCCCGCGCCCGGGCTCGATGCGTACACGGTGCCGCCGTGCAGTTCGACGAGGTTGCGGACGATCGCGAGGCCGAGGCCGAGGCCGCCGTGCTGGCGGGTCGAGCTGCTGTCGGCCTGGCGGAAGCGCTCGAACAGATGCGGCAGGAAATCTTCGGGAATGCCCATGCCGTTGTCGCTCACGATGATCTCCACGCTCGAATTGACGCGCTCGAGGCCGACCTGCACGTGTCCCTCTTTGGGCGTGAACTTGATCGCGTTCGACAGCAGATTCCAGACGACCTGCCGCAGCCGATCGGGATCGCCCGAGATCGGCCCGACCTGCGGATCGAGCACGGCGTGGACGCGAATCCGCTTGGCCTCGGCCGCCGGCCGGATCGTCTCGACGGCCTCGTGAATCACGAGGGGCAGATCGACGGCCTGCACGTTCAGGCGCATCTTCCCCGACACGATCCGCGACACGTCGAGGATGTCCTCGACCATCCTCGTGAGCTCGGTCGCGTTGCGATCGATCGTCTCGATGGCCTTCGACAGCCGGTCGCCGCCGATCATGCCGCCGGACATCATGCGGGTGTACCCGACGATCGCGTTGAGCGGCGTGCGCAGCTCGTGTGACAGCGTGGCGAGAAAGTCGTCCTTCAGCCGGTTCGCGCGCTGAAGCTGCTCGTAGGACCGCGCGTTCTCGACGACGAGCGCGGCGCGTTCGGCGATGTCTTCCGCGAACCTCAGATCCGCCTCGGTGTACCTGCGGGCCGATTCGGACATCACGAGCGTGAGCGCGCCGAGTACGCGCCCGCCGACCGCCATCGGCACGCAGATGTACGACACGCGGCCGAGGGCCCGGATCTTCGCGAGCCGGCCGGCGTCGCCCCTCGCCGCCGCCACGATCATGTCGTCGGTGATCTCCTGGATCATCGCCGGCGCTCTCGAGCGGATGCACTCGTGAGGGCTGTACGGCGCGTTCGGGTTCTCCTCGCGGCAATGCACGTCTTCGACGAGCGGAGCCTTCGCGGGATCGACGTGCGCGAGCGCGGCGCAGCGAATCTCGCCGTCCGCGGCGACGATGTCGATCGCGCACCAGTCGGCGATTCTCGGCACCGCGAGCGCCGCCAGGCTCTTCAACGTCGTGTCGTACGCGAGCGACCGCGGCAGCGCGTCGGACAGCCCGGCGAGAAACTCCGTCCGCACGTGTTCGCGCGCGGCGGCCGCTTCCATGCGACGGCGATCCGAAATGTCCCGCGCGATCTTCGAGGCGCCGATGATCGCGCCGTCGCTGCGAATCGGCGACACCGTCAGGGAAATCGGCAGCGTCATGCCGTCCTTGCGCTGGCGGATCGTCTCGTAGTGCTCGATCTTCTGGCCGCGGCGGACGCTGTCCAGGACGGCGGTCTCTTCGTCCTGCCGGTCGGCCGGAATGATGATGCGGATCGACTGGCCGATCGCTTCCTCCGGCGAGTACCCGAACATCCGGGCCGCGGCCGGGTTCCACGACATGATCGTGCCGTCGAGATCTTTGCTGACGATGGCGTCGTCGGACGACTCTACGAGCGCTTGCAGCAGCGCGGCCGTATTGATCGGCCCGGGCGTGGGGGCAGGCACCAGGCGGGACAGTGCACATCCATTGCCATGGCCGGGCTACCGATGACCGACCGACTCGTCGAGCCAGCGGAGATACTCGCTCGATCCGTCGTCGATCGGAAGGACGAGGAACTCGGGTAACTCGTAGGGATGCAGTTCTTTGAGGCGGCGTTCCAGCGCGCCGACGAGCGCACGAGAGGTCTTGATGACGATTTGCCGCTCCGTGCCGGACTCCACGGCGCCTTTCCACCGGTAGACGGAGGTCATCGGCGAAAACAAGTTCACACACGCGGCAAGTTTTTCGTCTACGAGCGTACGGGCAATCCGCTCGGCGGACGGATCGTCAGGCAGCGTCGACAGCACCAGTACGGCATCAGGCATACAGATCAGTTGTACTTTCTTTGGAAGTAGTGTACTTTCGTGCCCGCGTGGCGCATCCCGAGCCCCCTCCGACGAAACGCCGTCATACGCAGACGCTGAATCGCAAGGCGCGCAACCGGCGCCTGCTGCAGTTCGGCCTCGTGCTGTTCGCGGTGGTGATCGTCCTCGACGCGCTTGCCGGCGACCGCGGGCTGCTGGCGATGATCCGCGTGCGCGCGCAGTACAACGCGCTTGCCGCGACGCTGGCGCACGAGCGCGCCGAAAACGCGCGCCTTGGCGAGCAGGCACGCCGTCTGCGCGACGACCCCACCGCGATCGAAGAAGTCGCGCGACGGGAGCTCGGGCTGATCAAGCCGGGCGAAAAAGTCTTCATCCTCAAAGACGTCCAGCCCAGCCCTAAGCACTAAGCCATCAGCCCTTGTATCCTAGCCCGATGCACCGCGTGCATGGGCTTCATCACGTCACCGCGATCGCCGGTCCTCCGCAGGAAAATCTCGATTTCTACGCCGGCATCCTCGGCATGCGGCTCGTGAAGCGCAGCGTCAACCAGGACGAGCCCGGTACCTATCACCTCTATTACGCGGACGCCGGCGGACACCCCGGCTGCGATCTGACGTTCTTTTCGTGGACGAAGGAGGCGCCGCCGCGTCACGGCTACGGCATGGCCGTCGAAACGAGCCTCGAAGTGCCGGCGGGAAGTCTGGAGTACTGGTCGTCGCGTCTCGAGCAGTATGGCGTGACGACGGGCGTGCCGGAGACGGCGTTCGGCGAGACGCGGCTGCCTGTGACCGACGTGCACGGCTTTCGACTCGCGCTCGTCGAAACCGCGCGCCCGCCGCGGCGCGAGTTCACGCCCTGGGATCACAGTCCGGTGCCGAAGGACCGGCAGATTCGCGGGCTGCATGGCGCGCGTCTCGCGGAACAGAACGCCGACCGCACGAGCCCGTTCCTCACAAAAGTCCTGGGCCTCGCCGCGATGGGACGTGACGGCGAGTGGTCGCGGTTCGGCGCAGGCAGCCTGCCGGGCGTCGTCGACATCCGGCAGACTTCAGAGCGGCAGCGCGGCGTGTGGGGCGTCGGCAGCGTGCATCATCTCGCCTGGCGCGTGCGCAACGACGAGGAACAGCTCGCGATGCGCGAGCAGCTCGAGAAATCGGGCAGCCGCCTGACGCCGGTGATCGATCGCTTCTGGTTCAAGTCCGTCTACTTCCGCGAGCCGGGCGGCGTGCTGTTCGAGATCGCCACCGACGGTCCCGGCTTCGCCATCGACGAGCCGATCGACGCGCTCGGCGAGCAGTTCATGCTTCCGCCGTGGCTGGAATACCAGCGCGCGCAGCTCGAAGCTACTTTGCCACCACTGCAAGGCCCCACGGTCCGCGGCCGACCATAATCTTCTTCGTCACCGCGTTGGTCGCGAGATCGACGATGGAGACGTCGCCTGATGGACCGTTGGCCGTGAACAGCTTCGAGCCGTCCGGCGACAACGCGATGCCCCACGGACGCTGGCCGGTTTCGAGCATGCCCGCGACGCTGTTCGTCGCCGTGTCGATCGTGTAGACCATCTTGCTGCGGCCGGTCGAGACGTAGAGGTGCTTGCCGTCCTTCGCCATCGCCTGCCCCATCGGACGGATGCCGTCACCCAGCTTGATCGTCTTGACGGCCGCCAGCTTCTTCGTATCGATCACCGTCAGCGTCCCGCCCGTTTCCGAAGGGACGTACGCGCGCGAGCCGTCGGGCAGGAACGAGATCGATCGGGGACGCGGTCCGACGGTCACCGGCTTCACGAGCTTTTTGTTCCCGATGTCGACCACGAAGACCGCGCCGGCGTCTTCCGACGTGACGTAGACGCGCTTGTCGTCCGGCGTCACCGTGACGCCCTCCGGCTCGTCGCCGACCTTCACGGTGCCGGCGATCATCCCGGTGTCGGCGTCGATGAACGTGAGCTGGCCGGCGTCCTCGTTCGCGACGAAGACGGTCTTGCCGTCATGGCTGACGGTGACCTGCTCGGGGTCGGTGCCGCTCTTGATCACGGTAAGCAGCTTTCCTGCCTTGACGTCGACGACGCCGATGCCGTCGGCGGTGCGATCGGGCGGCGGCAGCGTCTTCTCGTCGACGCCGGGCCCGGCGGCGGGCGAACCGCTGAGCGCGATGTACAACTTCGAGCCGTCCGGGCTGGCAGCGATACCGCGCGGCCGCTTGCCGAGCTTGATGGTGTTGACGACCTCGCCCTTGTCGATGTCGATGACCGACAGATCTCCGGATTGTTCGTTCGTCACGTACAGGCCGAGGGCCGGAACGACAAGGGGCGGGGGCGCCGCCGCCGGCTGAGTGGCCGGGGGGGCCGGGGCATTTCCGCCGCAGGCGGCGGCTGTGAGTGCGATGGCAAGGGCGGTCAGGAGTTCACGTTTCATGCGCCGCATTCTAGGCGGAATTTGCACGAAATTGGTGTTCAGTGAGCATGGACAGCCCATAAGGAC
>DATNBT010000079.1:0-2087 GCA_035571855.1 Vicinamibacterales bacterium | reverse complement strand
GACTGCTTCGTACCGTCGAGCGAAGTGTCGTGCGAGACGAGCGCCTGCCCTTCCGCGAACCACTGGGCATTCAGGCGGACGCGCGTGTCAGCCGACGCGACCTGGTTCGATGACGAGGCAAAGTCGCGGCTGGTGACGAGGAACCCGAGCCGCGACGAGTTGGCGAAGTCGCGCCGGGCGCGGACGACGGCGTTGGTGGCGCCGTCGCCAAAGGCTTCGCTGTCGGCCGCCACCGCGCGTCCCGGCTGGCGATCGTCCATGGCCAGCGCCCCCACCGCCCACCGTCCGATCCGTCCGGTGACGCGGCCGCCGAGCCGCGGATCCCTGATGCGGCGCGAGAAGAAGAGCGTGATCGGCGTGTTGAAATAGTCGGAGTTCTCGAGGAAGAACGGGCGCTTCTCCGGGAAGAACACCTCGAATCGCTGGTTGATCGTCACCTGCGGCTCGTCCGACTCGACCTGGCTGAAGTCGGGGTTGACCGTCGCGTCGACCGTCAGCGAATCGCGCAGGACGACTTTCGCGTCGATGCCCGCGCGCGCGTCGGTCTGCGAGACGTGCAGGGCCGACGATTCGTCGAACACGCGCGCGCCGGCGAACGTGCCGTACGGGATCAGCTGGATGTTGCGTCCCGGCGCGACGCCGCTGACACCGTCCATCGATCCGAACTGCGAAGTGAAGCCGTTGATGCGCTGGCTGATGCCGGGCCAGAACGACGACTCGCTGCGCGTCGGGATGTTGCGCTGCAGCGCGATGCCCCACGCGGAGGGGTTGGTACCCGAGGGAAAGCGTAGACTTTTGAACGGGATCGCCATCAGCACGAGATAGCCATCGTCGGTCCGTCGCCCGGTGGCGCTCCACACGGTGTCGAAGCTCATGTCGTCGCCGGCGCCTTCGCTGGTCACGCCGTCGGCCTGGATGCCGAGCGGGTTGGAGAAGAACATGTAAGCGCGCTGGCGTTCCTGGAACGGATCGAGGTGCACGGCGACGAAGTCGTCGTCGAAGATCGACTCGCGCCGCGACATGCGCGCCCGGATGCTCGACGGATCCTGCGCCTGGCAGACGAACGCGACGTAGAGGTTGCTGCCGTCGTACGAGAGGAACGCCGTCGTCTTCTCGCCGGCCGGTGTCAGATCGCCGGGCTCACGCTGGCGGAAGTCCGAGACGGCGACGCCCGGCCCTGCGCCAGAAGCGTAGTCGTCGAGCTTTGGCGCGGCCTCGACCCTCGGAATCTGGATGTGGCGCTCGGGAATCTTCGCGGCCGAGCCGTTCGCGGGCTGCGCGAAGCCGAGTCCGGGTACACACACGACGAGCGCAACCAGCGCCGCGAGGACGCAGCTCGAAAGATCACGCATGACGAACATGACGAATGTACGCCGGCCCGCGCTAACGCGTACCCGCAAGTCGCTGAATTGCTGGGATAGACGCTGGGATCAAACGGCGGCGGCAGCCGGAGTCGACAACCGCGAGCGGAAGAGCATCGCGCGGACGACGCGGGCGACTTGCGACGGCAGGCAGGGCTTGGCCAGGCACAGGTCCGCGCCGACTTCACGCGCGCGGACGGGATCGTCGCCGAACGCATACGCGCTCAGCGCGACGATCGGAATGTCCCGGGTCAACGGATCCCCACGCAGGCGCTGGATCGCTTCCCATCCATCCATGACGGGCATCGAGAGATCCATCAGGATCACTGCGGGCCATTCATTACGGGCGGCGGCGATCCCCTGTTCGCCGTCCTCCGCGGTGACCACGCGGAACCCGCAGAACTCGAGGAACTCGGCGTACAGCAGGCGGTGATCCGGCGAATCGTCGACGATGAGGACTAACGGGGCGGTGTGCGCGGTGGAAGCCTCGTTGCCGGCCTCCGGAGCGTTCAACATGAGGTGAACCGTTGCGGCACACGTGCCAGCTTGGCTGCGCCCGGAAACCCCTCATTTATTGGGGGTTTGCGGCGTTTCCGCACCTCCGGCTCAACCACAGAACTGTAAGTGCGATTGCAGGAATGCGGTGTGCGCTGTCGTCAGTGAGCCGCCACGGCCTCACCGGCGACCGCCTTCACGACGTCCCCCAACACCTGTTTCGCGTCGCCA
>DATNBT010000078.1:0-11681 GCA_035571855.1 Vicinamibacterales bacterium | reverse complement strand
AAACATGCAGCGATCGCTCAAACGCTGGATCCCATCGCGAATCTACAGGCTCAGGACCGCATGCTGCGGATCGCGTCGGACCGTCGTCTCGTGATCCCAGGTCACGACGCGCTGGTGTTTTCGCGTTTTCCGACCGTCGGCGACGGCATCGTGCGAATCGACTGACCGTGGCGGCACGGTGCCACACGATGAGTTCTTGCAGGTCGGTGCGCGCCTGTTCGGGACGAGGAACCGCCGGACGATCGCCGCAGGCGGAGGGCTTGTCGCTCGTGATCTGTTCTTCTCAGCAGCGGTTCAAGCGATACCAGGCCCTGGACTTCTCGCGAACGTCCGCCACCATCAGACGGCCGGCTCTACGATGAAGTCCTTCGTTTCACCGTTTCGCGAGTCTCTCGAATGGGAGTGACGAGCGGTTTGGCGACGTTGAGGCTGCAGCTGCGCCCAGCGACGCACAACGCAGTTCGAAAAGTTCTAGAGTGAAATCACCCTGTGCTGGAAGTGATTGAAAACACGGGGCAAATTTTGTGGCTGGGAGGCAGGGATTCGAACCCCGATACCGTGGTCCAGAGCCACGTGTCCTACCGTTGGACGACCTCCCAATCCTGTCTTACAGAAGGGGCAGAAACTCTAAGTATATCTAACCAGCCGCTCCAGCACACGCGCCCGGCCGACGAGCGCGACGACCTCGAAGATACCGGGGCTCACGGACGTGCCCGTCACGGCGACGCGGACCGCATGTATTAATGTCCCGGCCTTGACGCCGCGCGCCTCGGCCGTTGCGCGCAGCGCCGCTTCCGTCGACACGGCGTCGAACTCCGGCAGCGCTTTCCACGCGTCGACGAGCGTCTTCAGATGACCGGCGACCCCCTCCCCTTTCAGATGTTTCTCGACCGCGGCGCCGTCGTACTCGACATCCGGCCTGAAAAAGAACGCGCCCTGCGCGACGAAATCCGGCAGGCGCTTCGCGCGCGGCACGAGCAGCTCGAGCACCGCGAAGAACCAGGCGTGCCTCGTCGTCAGCAGATCGTCGGACCACAAGCCCGCGGCTTCGAACGACGGCTTCAGCCGCGCCGCAAGCTCGGTCGGCGCGAGCCGCGCGAGGTGCTGCTGGTTGAACCAGTCGAGCTTCTCGGGGTTGAACACCGCGTTGCCGCCGCTGATGCCTTCGAGCGTGAAGATGTCGCACAGCTCGAGCTTCGTGAAGACTTCCTGATTGCCCGCGCCGGGCGACCATCCGAGCAGCGCGAGGAAGTTCACCATCGCTTCCGGCGTGTAGCCGTGGCTCGCGTACTCCATCACCGACGTCGCGCCGTGACGCTTGCTCAACCGCTTCCTGTCGCTGCCGAGAATCAGCGGCACGTGCGCGAACTTCGGCAGCCGCGCCCCGAGCGCCTGATACAGCAGAATCTGCTTCGGCGTGTTCGAGATGTGATCGTCGCCGCGAACCACATGCGTGATCGCCATGTCCACGTCGTCGGCGACGACGGACAGGTGGTAGATCGCGTGGCCGTCGGAACGCAGGATGACGAAGTCCTCGATGAGCGACGCGTCGAAGTCGATGGCGCCCTTCACGAGATCGTCGACGCGCACCGTACCGGCAGGCACCTTGAACCGCACGGCACGCGGCTTCCCCGCCTTCTCGTTCGCGTCGATCTCGGACCGCGACAAGCCGAGACACGTCCGCTCGTACTTGTATTCGGGATTGCCTTCGCGCTTCGCCTTCAGTTCTTCAGGCGTGCAGTAGCAGTAGTACGCGTGGCCGGCGGCGACCAGCCGCTCCGCCGCGGCGAGATATTTTGCCTGCCGCTGCGACTGGAAGTACGGCGCATGCGGACCGGCGACCAGCGGACCTTCGTCCCAGTCGAGGCCGAGCCAGCGCATCCCGTCGAGGATGCCGTCGACCATCGCCTCCGACGACCGCTCGACGTCGGTGTCCTCGATGCGAAGCACGAACACGCCGCCGTTCCGGCGCGCAAACAGCCAGTTGAAGAGCGCCGTCCGCGCGCCGCCGATGTGGAGATAGCCCGTCGGGGAAGGGGCGAAGCGGACGCGGGGAGAGACAGACACAGTCGGCACCGCAGGCCTCAAGGCCTGCACTACAAGCGACAATTGTAGTTAAACTCTGAAATTCATGCGCGCGGCAAAAGACGTGTCCTGCGACATCTGCGTCGTCGGCGCCGGCATCTCCGGCGTCGCGGCGGCGCTGGAGGCGGCACGCCTCGGACGCTCGGTCGTCATCGTCGACGCCGCGCCGGCGCTCGGCGGCCAGGCGATCGGCTCGATCATCGGGACGATCATCGGTCTCTACACGCACGGCCCGACGCCGTACCAGATCACGCATCTCGTCGCCGACGATCTGATTCGCGATCTCGACGCCGAAGGCTCGCTCTACCGCCGCAAGTCGATGACGAACACCGTCACGTTCCTCTACGACGAAGTGCGGCTGGGGCGATGGATGGAGACGCGGGTCGACAACGCCGGCGTGACGTCGATCGTCGGCGCGGTGCTGACGAACGTCGCGTTCGGCCATCGACGCATTCAGCACCTCGACTTCGCCACGCGCTTCGGCAGCGTGCGCGTGCGCGCGCACGGCTACGTCGACGCGTCAGGCGACGCGAGCCTGACGTACCAAGCCGGTTGCGCGACGCGGCAGCCCGATCAGCCGATCTACGGGTCGCTCAACTTCCTGATCGAGGGCTACGACACGGCGGCCGTCGAAGCGCTGGTGATTAAAGACGTCCACGCGCGGCTGGCCGACGTCGGCGCGAAGTACGGCCTCGTGCGGCACGACGGCTTCCTGATGCACTTCCCCGGCAGAAGCTTCATGCTCGCGAACGTCACGCACTTCGAGACGCCGCTCGATCCGCTCGCGACGGGGAAGATGGTCGTCGACGGACGCGCGCAGGCCGACAACGTCATCCGGTTTCTGCGCGCGGAGTTTCCGAAGATCTTTGCCAACGCGAAAGTGCGAGCGTACGGCAATCCCGGAATCCGCCAGACGCGCTGGATTGAAGGCCGCCGTCAGCTCACGCTCGACGACATCAAGAAGGGCGATCGGCCGGCCGACGCCGTCGCGCGCTGCGCGTGGTGGGTCGAGCTGCACAACGCGAAGGACCTGGTCCACTGGGAGCAGTTCCCTCCCGACCACGTCTACTACATCCCGCTCAGCTGCATGACGCCGAAGGACGCCGACAACATCGTCGCCGCCGGACGCGCCGTCGACGGCGATCTCTACGCGCTGTCGGCGATTCGAGTCATGGGCCCGTGCATCGCGATGGGCGCCGCCGCCGCGCACGCGCTGGATTTGGCCGGGACGAACGCCGTGCACACGGTGGATTGTGCGAAGCTGCAGGCCCGGCTCACGGATAATCTCGACCGTCGCGACTAGCCCCGATCGATTCGCCTGATCCGATCGAGTACTTCTTCATGGAGAACTCGGGCCTGATTCCTCGATCGTTCAACCGACCGACGACGGTAGCATCGTCGTGAGAGTCAATCAATAAGGAATAGAATTCACGGCTATGAAAAGAACGGCCTGGGCGATCGCATTTGGTGCATTGACGACGGCGTCTGTGCTCGCGCAGTCGTCGCCGGACGACCGCTTCCGCGGCATGATTCAGGCGCAGAACATCCGCGCGAGCATGCAGAAGCTGTCCGCGCGGCCGCGGCACGTCGG
The DNA here is from genome assembly GCA_035571855.1 of Vicinamibacterales bacterium. GTDB lineage: Bacteria > Acidobacteriota > Vicinamibacteria > Vicinamibacterales > CAVVIG01 > DATNBT01. The sequence continues at coordinate 8,005 of DATNBT010000078.1, read as the reverse complement.
GTCGCCGTACAACAAGGAAGGCGCCGAGTGGATGCTCGCGCAGTTCAGGAGCTGGGGCTGGGACGCGCAGATCGAGCAGTTCGACGTGCTGTTCCCGACGCCGAAAGAGCGCGTGCTCGAGATGACGGCGCCGGCGCGGTTCGTGGCGAAACTCGACGAACCGGTCGTCTCCGTCGATCCGACGACGGGCCAGAAGATGGAGCAGCTGCCGTCGTACAACGCGTACTCGATCGACGGCGACGTGACGGCGCCGCTCGTCTACGTCAACTACGGCCGCGTCGAAGACTACGATCAGCTCGAGCGCATGGGCGTGTCCGCGCGTGGCGCCATCGTCATCGTCCGCTACGGCGGCATCTTCCGCGGCGTGAAGGTGAAGATCGCGAGCGAACACGGCGCTGTCGGCTGCCTGATCTACTCGGACCCGAAAGACGACGGCTACTTCGGCGGCGATGTGTTTCCGAAGGGACCGATGCGTCCGAGCGACGGCGTCCAGCGCGGGTCGGTGGAAGATCTGGCGACGGCCGCCGGCGATCCGCTGACGCCGAACATCGGCGCCGTCCCCGGTGCGCCGCGCATCGACAGGCGCGACTCGAACATCATCACGAAGATCCCCGTGCTGCCGATTTCCTACGGCGACGCGCAGCCGCTGCTCGCGGCGCTCGGCGGCCTGATGGCGCCCGTCGAGTGGCGCGGCTCGCTGCCGATTCCGTACAGACTCGGCACGAACAACGGGCGGGCGACGCTTTCAGGCGAGGCGATGGTGCATCTCAAGGTCGCGTTCAACTGGGATCAGAAGCCGCTCTACGACGTCATCGCGAAGATTCCCGGCTCGACCTTCCCTGATGAATGGATCGTGCGAGGCAACCACCACGACGGCTGGGTCAACGGCGCGAACGATCCGATCAGCGGCATGGCCCCGGAGCTCGAGGAAGCCCGCGTCCTCGGCGAGCTCCGCAAGCAGGGCTGGAATCCGAAGCGCACGATCATCTACGCATCGTGGGACGGCGAAGAACCCGGACTGCTGGGATCGACCGAGTGGGTCGAGCAGCACGAGAAGGATCTCCGCGCCCACGCGGTCGCCTACATCAACAGCGACGGCAACGGCCGCGGCTTCGTCGGCCTGCAGGGCACGCACACGCTGGAGCGATTCCTCAACGGCGTCGCCAACGACGTCAGCGATCCCGAGACGGGCATGAGCGTGCTCAAGCGCAAGCGGGCTGCCGTCATCGCACGCGGCACACCCGACGATCGCAAGGACGCGCGCGACCGCATCGACTTCCGGATTTCGCCGCTCGGCTCAGGCTCCGACTACACGCCGTTCCTGCAGCACGCCGGCATCGCGTCGATCAACATCGGCTACGGCGACGAAGACGACGACGGGATCTATCACTCGATTTACGACGACTTCTACTTCTACACGCACTTCCTCGACACGGACTTCGCGTACGGCCGCGCGCTCGCGCAGACCATCGGCACGGCCGTCATCCGTCTCGCCGACGCCGACGTGGTGCCGATCGAGTTCACCGACTTCGCGGACACGATGCAGAAGTACGACAAGGAGCTCAAGGATCTGCTGTCGAAGAAGCAGGACGACATCCGCGAACGCAACCGGCAGATCGCCGACGGCGTGTTCGCGGCGATCCGCGATCCGAAGAAGCCGGTGCCGATTCCGAAGGCCGAGGAAGTGCCGCCGGCGATCAACTTCGCGCCGCTCGACAACGCGACGACGGCGCTCACCGAAAGCGCGCGCCGGTACGACAAGGCGCTGACGGTCGCACGGACGAAGCTCACGGCGAATCACACCGTCCTCGTCGCGCTCAACGCGAAGCTGCGCCAGGCCGAGAGCCAGCTCACAGACAGCGACGGTCTCTATCGCCGGCCCTGGTATCGCCACCTTATATATGCACCGGGGTATTACACCGGCTACGGCGTGAAGACGATCCCGGGCGTCCGGGAGGGCATCGAAGACGCCAGATACGCGGATGCGGAGCGCGAAGTCACGCGCGCCGCCGCCGCCTTGACGCGTCTGACGGCGCTGATACACTCTGCCGCATCGGATTTGGAGAAGCTCCAATGAAAAAGATTCTGATCGGAACGATTCTGCTCGCGGCGACCGTCAGCGCGCAGCGCGGCGCACCGCCGCTCGCCGCCGGTACGGCCAAGGGCCTCACGCCTGTCACCGACGCGATGCTGCAGAACCCGGATCCGAACGACTGGCTGATGTGGCGCCGGACGCTGAACTCGTGGGGCTTCAGCCCGCTCGATCAGATCAAGCGCAGCAACGTCAAAGACGTGCGCATGGTGTGGACGCGCGGCCTCGACGCCGGCACCCAGGAAGGCACGCCGCTCGTCCACAACGGGATCATGTTCATTCCGAATCCGGGCGACCACATCCTCGCGGTCGACGCGCGCACCGGCGATCTGATCTGGGAATACAAACGGAAGCTGCCCGAGGGCTCGCGCGGCAAGACGAATCGCGCGATCGCGATGTGGGGCAACACGATCATCAACTCGAGCAGCGACAACTTCATCTACGCGATCGACATGTCGACGGGCAAGCTGGTCTGGGAAACGCCCGTGCTCGATCCGAAGATGCGGGCGCCCACAAGCGGCGGCCCGATCATCGCGAACGGCAAAGTGATCACCGGCCGGCAGTGCCAGCCCGATGCGACGCGGGAATCCTGCGTCGTCACCGCGCACGACGCGAAGACCGGCAAGGAGCTCTGGCGCTTCCACACGATTCCCGGGCCCGGCGAGCCCGGCGACGAATCGTGGGGCGGCATCCCGATGAACCAGCGCTGGCACGTCGGCACGTGGATGGTGCCGAGCTACGATCCCGAATTCAACAACGTGATCATCGGCACGTCGGTCACGATTCCCGCCCCGAAGTTCACGCTCGCGGGCGCGGACAAGCAGTACCTGTTTCACAACTCGACGCTCGCGATCAACGCGGACACCGGCAAGCTGGTCTGGTATTACCAGCACATCGTCGATCACTGGGACCTCGATCATCCGTTCGAGCGCCTGCTCGTCGACACAGTCGTCGCGCCGAGCGCGTCGGAAGTGCGCTGGATCAATCCCAAGGTGAAGCCCGGCGAGCGGCGCAAGGTCGTCACCGGCATTCCCGGCAAGACCGGCGTCGTCTACACGCTCGACCGGCAGACGGGCGAATTCCTCTGGGCACGTCCCACCGTCGCGCAGAACGTCATCAGCAACATCGATCCGTCGACGGGGAAAGTCACCGTCAATCCCGAGGTCATCTTCACGCACCTGAACGACGAGCGGTTCGTCTGTCCCGGCAGCAACGGCGGCAAGAACTGGCCCGCCGGCGCGTACAGCCCGCTCACGAACACGATGTACATGCCGCTCCAGAATCTCTGCATGACGGCGACGACGACGACCGACCAGCGGGATCCGTCGAAGGTGTACGGCATCAGCATGAAGCCGGAGTTCGCGATCGGCGCGGACAAAGTCGGCACCGTCTGGGCGATCGCCGCGGACACGGGCAAGACGACGTGGAAGCACGAGCAGCGCGCGGGCACGCTGTCGCTGATGACGACGGCCGGCGGGCTCGTGGTCGGCGGCGACGCGAACGGCCGGTTCAAGGCGTACGACGACAGGACGGGCCAGGTGCTGTGGGAGACGATCGTCGGCTCCGCCGCGAGCGGTTATCCGATTACCTACGCGGTGAACGGCAAGCAGTACATGGCGATCATCACGGGGCCGTCTCTCGCGGCGCAGAGCGATGAGCGCCAGACGCCGGAGTACACGGCGACGAACGCGCCGAACATCTTCGTCTTCGCGCTGCCGTAACGAACCGGAGCGCGAAGGCTTCAGCCGGGCGATCACGAAAGGGACATCATGGCGAAACTCACGAGACGCGGATTCATCCAGGCATCGGGCGTGCTGGCTGCGGCGCCGGCGCTGACCTCACTTCCGCTGCAGGCGCAGGGACCGCAGGTCGATCCCGGAAACCTGCGCGTCGAGAAAGACATCGTCTTCGGCAAGGGCGGCAGCAAAGACCTGACGCTCGACATCTATCGTCCGCCGTCGGGTGTGACGTCGAAGCGCACGGTCATCATTCATCTGTTCGGCGGCGGCTTCTTCGTCGGGAACAAGAACGCCGGCTACATCATCAACGACGCCAAGGCGCTCGGCGCCCGCGGATACACGAGCGTGTCGGCGAACTACCGGCTCCAGCAGGAAGGCCTGTGGCCGGCGCAGATTCACGACACGAAAGCGGCGATTCGCTGGACGCGGGCGAACGCCGAACGTCTCGGCGTCGAGCCGAACCGGATCGTGATCGCCGGCTACTCGGCCGGCGGCATGCTGTCGCTGATGGCGGCGGGAACGGCCGGGCACAAGGAGTTCGAAGGCGAGGGCGGCAACCCGAACGTGAGCTCGGAGGTCAACGCCAGCATCGGCGTCTATCCGCTGGCGAGCGCGCAGATCGCGACCGGACTCTTCGCGCCGGGACAGGCCACGCCGGAGGCCATCGCGGCCGCCTCGCCGACGTCGTACATCTCGAAGAGCTTCGCCCCGACGATCTTCATTCACGGGACGAACGACGGCACCGTTCCCGTGCAGTCGAGCATCGATTTCTGGTCGAAGCTGCACGCGCTCAACGTCCCGAGTGCGCTGACGCTCATTCAGGGCGCCGATCACGCGTTCGACAACGGCGCCTTGGACGCCGTCGAGCTGATGGCGCAGTCGATCGACCTGTTCCTGGATCGCCTCATGGTCAATCCGAAGCCGTATCCGTCCTTTGGCGGCGGTGGCGGTGGCCGTGGACGCGGCCGCGGAGGTCCTGGGGGCCGCGGTTAGCGAGCGGTCAGTGACCTGTCACTGACCTGCATCTCGAAGTTCCCGCCGCGCGGCCTGCCGAATCTGGTGATACGGTAGGCCGCGTTATGAACGCAGCGCTTCTGGTCCTCACACTCGCCGCGCTCGCCCATCACAGCCATCCGTTGTTCTACGACCAATGCACGAGCGTCACGATTGAAGGCCGGATCGACAGCGTGCAGTGGAAGAACCCGCACGCCCTGCTCGATATCACCACGGACGACGGGAAGGCCTATCGCGCGGAATGGAACCCGCCGCGTGCACTCGAGCGCGAGAACATCATGGCGCCGAAGGCCGGCGAGCGCGTCGTCGTCGTCGGCAATCCCATGCGCGACATCGCGCAGATCAAGGCGAGCTTTCCGACGCTGAATCTCGAGCCGCCGGCGAAGCCGGTGCTGGATGTCGTGCGGATTCGCGGTGTCAACTGGAACTGGTCGCGGCCACAACAGTCGCAGCCCGACTGCCGGAAGTAGCGCGAAGGCTTCAGCCGAGCGAGAAGAGATGCAGCAGCTCATTCACTTCACGGGATGGATCGAATCGACCGCGTTCAGCGACTGGGTCCGCGGCGCGCCGACGGTCTTCGCATTTCCCGCAATTCTCTCCTGCCACACGATCGGGATGGGGCTCGCCGCCGGCATCAACGCGGCGATTGCGTTCCGCATCCTCGGCGTCGCGCCGAACGTGCCGATTGCGGAGATGAAGCGATTCCTCCCGATCATGTGGTTCGGCTTCTGGCTGAACTTCGTCTCGGGCATCGTCCTGCTCATTGCGTATCCGACGAAGGCGCTGACGAATCCCGATTTTTATCTGAAGCTCCTGCTCATCGCCTGCGGCGTCTGGCTTGTCGGCATCATCCGCGATCGGATCGAAACGTTTCCCAAACGTCTCGCGTGGGCGTCGATCATCTGCTGGGGAGGCGCGATTACGTCCGGACGTCTGCTCGCGTACACCTATCGGCATCTCATGGCGGGGTTGTAGATGGCTGACTTCCAGGTCTGGCTCGTGCACTGGTACGCGCATGCGGCGCCGCCGATTGCCGCGTTCATGCGGTCGAAGTGGGGCTGGCCGTTCGCCGAGAGCGTGCACTTCCTCGGCCTGTCGATGCTCGTCGGCTGCGTCGGCGTGTTCGATCTGCGCCTGCTCGGCGTCGGCAAGCGAATCCCGATCACGGCGCTGCACAAGCTGATTCCCTGGGGACTGCTCGGCTTCGCGATCAACGTCTCGACGGGCTCGATGTTCCTGCTCACCGAGCCCGATCAGTACTTCTACAACCCGTCGTTCCAGTTCAAGGTGCTGTTCATCATGATCGCCGGGCTGAACGCCCTGCTGTTCTACGTGACGTCGTGGGGCCGCGTGAACGCCGACGGCACGATCAACGCGCCGAGAGCCGGCAAGGTGGCCGCGGTGATCTCGCTCAGCATGTGGATCAGCGTGATCGTCTGCGGACGGCTGCTGACGTTCTATCGACCCGGTCCCTGTCCCAAAGAAGGACCGGGATTCATCGCGGACTGCACGCCGAGAAGCTCACGATGAAACCGTTCTTCCCGATCCTCGTGATGGCGGCGCTCGCGTCGCTGCAGCAACCGCCTGCAACCGGCCGTCCGTCGTTCGAAGCGGCGACGATCAAATTGGCCGACACCAGCCCGAGCCCGCTTCCGGTCACGCCGTCGGCGCCGAATCGAATGCGCATCCCGAGCAAGACGCTCACGCTGTTGATTTACGAGGCGTATGGGAACGGCGGCTACAACACGGGGACGCGCGTGACCGGCGGTCCGGACTGGGTCAGCAAGACGGCGTTCTACGTCGAAGGCGTCTCGGCCGGGCCCGCGACGCGGCAGCAGATGCGGCTCATGCTGCAGAGGCTGCTCGAGGACCGTTTCGCGTTGAAGATCAGCGACGAGACAAAACCCGCCGACATGTTGACGCTGGTCGTCGATCGAGCGGATGGCGTGCTCGGTCCCAAAATCAGGAAATGGGACGGCACGTGTCCTGCCGTCATGCCGCCGCTGATGTTCCCGGCGGCCCGCCGGCCGCGGCCAACGGAGCGAGTCGGCGACAGGCTCGTGGCGCCCCCGGCGTCCGACGCGGATGACCCGGAGATGGCCTACTGTCCGACCGGGTATCGTATCGGCGGAATCATCGCGGACGGCGTCACGATGAGCACGGTGGCACAGCTGCTCTCGCTGCCGGCTGCGCGAGGGTTGCTCGGCGGCATGTTCACGTCCGATCAAACCGGCCTGACAGGCCGCTACACGGCGGATCTGGATTTCGTGTTTCCGCCGCCGCCAGACTATGCAGGACCGGCGTTGTCCACCGTGGTTCGAGAGCAATGGGGACTGCGGCTGGTGCCTGGGAAGGGGCCGTTCAGGACGATCCGGGTGGAGAGCGCGCAGCTCCCCACCACGGATTAGGGATTGGTGGATCGGGATTAGGGATTAGGGATTAGGGATTAGGGATTAGGGAACGATCGGCGTCGTCCGATCGACGGACTTCGCGGCCCCGACCATCAGCGTCGGCGCGTAGTTCATCTGCTGGCAGACGTACTCGAAGAGCTCGGTCCCCGCTTCCCACCGCAGATCGAACGCATTGGACCATTCCTTCGTGTAGGCGCCGGGATCGTCGACGAGCGTCTCGTAGTGGATCGCGCGGTCGTTGATGCGCGTGAACTTCTCGAGCGTGTGCAGCTTCTCGGTCGTCGGCGACCCGCGCCGATCCATCCAGAAGCCTTCGTTGTAGCCGATGGTGTCGACGACGAGCGTGTCGCCTTCCCACCAGCCGATCGAGTGGCCGTAGAACGTCGGCGAGAGATTCGTCGGATGGCTGCGGCCGTCCATGAAGATCTCGCGGTAGGTGTGCGGGCCGCCGATGTCGAAGATGAAGATGCGCTGAATCTCCGGCAGCTCGACGAACTCGACGCCGTACGGCGTGAGGAACTGGCGCACGAAGCCCGACGGCTTGCAGCGCGTGTGCGGCTCGAGCTCGTTCTTGTTGCGGTCGTCGAACAGCGCCTTGGCCCACGGCTGGAACGGGATGTCCTTGAGCTGCAGCGGATTCGGGATGACTGGCCCCGGCAGCCACACGCCCTTCTCGCCCGGCGTGGCGCCGCCGAGGAGCACGTGACCGTCGGAGCCACGCGGCACCGCCCGCGGCGGACCCGTGGGCC
>DATNBT010000077.1:0-2233 GCA_035571855.1 Vicinamibacterales bacterium | reverse complement strand
GGGCGTAGGCTTTACGCCTACGCCCCGCTGTTCCCTATAGAGAACAATGTGACCTGCGTTACGCGATCGGCTTCCCCGTCGGGCTGATCGGTGCGAGCCCAAGCCGCTTGAGCTCCGCGTTGAACGCGGCGAGATCCTTGTCGATCACCTGCTGCATCCGATCCGTCTGCACCTTCAGCTCGGTCTTGAGATCCGTGAAGATCGGCGCGGCGTTGCTCGTCGGCCGCGTATCGCCGCGTGTCACGACACCCATGAGCGACGCGAGGCGGTTGTTGAGCTTGATCGGGAAGTTGAGCGGATCCTGCCCGCTCTGGTTCTTCACCTGGTAGATCTCGCCTTCCACCGCGTCGAGCCTCGCGGTGAGCGAGTCACCGACTGCCTTCAGTTTCGGATCGCCCGACTTGGTGAGGCGATCGGCGACCTGCTTGTCGAGATCGCGAATCTTGATGACTGCGGAGTTCGCTTCATTCACCTTGTCGCGAATCGCGAGGCCGAGTGCGGTCTGTGCTTCGAGGTCGGCGTCTGTTGCAGCGTGCAGCGGATGGCGCTTGACGGTGAGCGGCTGCGACGTCGAGTGGCCGTCGACCGTGAGGCGCACCGTGTACTTGCCCGGCGCAGCTTCAGGGCCGGTCATCGAGCCGCCCCAGAGGATCATTCCCGGGAAGCTGACGGGCGGAGCCCAGCGCAGGTCCCATCCGAACGTGTTCATTCCCGCGACTTTTCCGGGATTGGCGTTGGCACCGCCGCCACGCCCGCCGCGGCCACCGCCGCCGCCACGGCCCTCTTCGGCAGCGTTCGCCGTGTCGGGATACGTACGGACTAGCGCGCCCTTTGCGTCGAGCACGTCGATGCGCACGATCTGCGCGGGCGCGCGCAGCAAGTATTGAATGGTCGCCGGCTCGTTCGATCCGCGGATCGCCGGCGCCGGACGGAAGAGCACCGGATCGTTTCCTGCCAGCAGCTTGTCGCTGTACTGGCGGAGCGGCTCGATGTGATCGAGGACCCAGAAGCTTCGGCCGTGCGTCGCGATGGCGAGGTTGTCATCCTTGACGATGAGATCCCACACCGGAATGTCGGCGGGCAGGTTGAGGCTCAGCGACTGCCAGTGGTCGCCATCATCGTACGAGAAGTACACGCCGTGCTGTGTGCCGGCGTAGAGCAAGCCTTTACGAGTCGGATCTTCGCGCACCGCGTGCACGAAGTCGTTCCCGGCGATGCCGTTCACGATCTTCGTCCACGTCTTGCCCATGTCGTGCGTGCGATAGATGTACGGCGCCTTGTCGTCGAGCAGGAAGCGCTTCACCGCGACGTACGCGGTGGCCGAGTCGTGCGCGCCGGCGTCGATGAGCGAGACGCGGCCGAAGTCCGGCATGTCCTTCGGCGTGACGTTCGCCCAGGTGACACCGCCGTCCTTGGTCACGTGAATCTGGCCGTCGTCGGAACCGGTCCAGATGACGTTCGTCGTGCGCTTCGACGGCGCAATCGAGAAGATCGTGCCGTACACCTCGGGGCCGTTCATGTCGCGCGTGATCGGGCCGCCCGACGGGCCCATGGTCTTCGGATCGTGGCGCGTGAGGTCGGGGCTGATGCGCGTCCAGTTCAGTCCGCCGTTCGTCGTCTTCCAGAGGTGCTGCGAGCCCACGTAGAGCGTCTTGCCGTCCACGGGCGAGAAGATGATCGGATACGTCCACTGCCAGCGCTCCTTGAGCACCGCCGATTCCTCGCCGGAGAACATGCGCGGGTACGGGCTGACCTCGGTGACTTCGCCGGTGCGGCGATTCAGCTTCGTGAGGAATCCGCCGCCGTTCGCGTTCGTGCCGGAGTAGAAGATGTCCGGGTCGCGCGGATCGGGGGCGATGTAGCCGTCTTCGGACCCGCCCGGGCTGAACTCGTTGGCCGCCTGGTTGCCGCGGCCGCCGCCGCCGAAGCGTCCACCGCCTGCGGGCGGCGCGGCTGATACGCATGTCTCGCTCTCATCCTGCTGCGAGCCGCAGACGTAGAACGGCACGTTCGACGTGGCGACGATGTGGTAGAGCTGGGCCGTCGGATAATTCACGGACGACCACGTCGGCTGGTCGGCGAGCGCGTTGAAGGTGATGTCGCCGCCGGGATCTGCCGCGTGCAGCACGTGGTTGTCGTCGTCCGGATCGATCCACAGGTCGTGCGAATCGCCCCGGGCAAATTGGCGCTGCTCGAACGTCTTGCCGCCGTCGGTCGAGCGATACGTGCCGAC
>DATNBT010000076.1:0-5903 GCA_035571855.1 Vicinamibacterales bacterium | reverse complement strand
TTCGAGATCGCCTTCCCGAGCGGCGAACGTCAGCGCCGTCAGACCGCCGCCGCCGCTGCCGACGAGGCCCGCGACGACGGCGACGTTCTCGCCGTTGTCCTCTTCTTCGGCGTTCGCTGCCGCAGCGCCAGCGGCGCCGCGTGCGCCGCGTCCACGACCTCGCCCTGCAGCCTGCGTCGGAGCGGCAGGCGCAGGCGCCGCCTTCGCTGCCGCTTCAGCCTTCGCCGCCGCGTCCGCTTTCTCTCGCGCCGCCTGCTGCTCGCCGAACGACGCCGGGCCGCTGTACTGCCCGTTTTCCTTTTCCCACTTCAACTGCTCTTCGTACGTCCGGCCGGCCGCCGCGGCGCGCTTGTAGCGCGCCTGTGCGTCCTTCACGGCCTGGACGTTCACGCGCGGCGCAAGGTAATTGCGCGGCAGGCCCGCGGGGCCCGACTTGGCCGCGAAGTCCGCGCCGCCGGCCAGCAGCGCCTTCACGGCTCCCGGATGTTTCTGCTCGGCCGCCCACATCAGCGCCGTCGTGCCGCGCAGCGACTCCTTCGCGTTCACCTTCGCGCCGCCTTCGAGCAGCACTTTGATCGCGTCGGGGTTGCCGTTGCGCGCGGCCAGCATGAGGACCGTCTGTCCGTTGGGTCCGACTTCCGTCGCCTCGGCGCCCGCCTTGAGCAGCTTCGTGATCATCGCCGGCTTGCCGTAGAGCGACGCCATCGCAAGTGGCGTGACGCCGTCGCGGTTGGCCGCCTTGACGTTCGCGCCGTTGCGAATGAGGAGATCGACCATCTCCTCGTCGTCCTTATAGATGGCCCAGTGAAGCGCGGTGGCGCCGTCGACCTGCGGAGCGTTGACGTCGGCCTTCTGCGCAATCAGCGCGCGGACGGCGGCACGATCCCCGCGCGCGGCGGCGTCGGCGACGTCGCTCTTGCCGGCGCCGCGCACAAAAATGCCGACCGCGACGACGAGCGTCGCGGCCGTGGCGAGTTGTCGGAATTTCATCTAGACCAGCTTCTCCAGTCTGCCCGTGCTGTCGCCCTGCTGCTCCTTGTGAATCCCGTACATGTCCAGGACCGACAGCAGGAGGTTGCCCGTGGTCACCGTCTTCCGCTCGTACGCGATGTGGCGGTTGCCCTTCAGCTGTCCGTTCGCGCCGCCGATGAGGATGTGCGGCACGTCGTAGTGCTGGTGCTGGTTCGAATTGCCCATGTTGGTGCCATACATGATGAGCGAATGATCCAGCAGCGAGCCTTCGCCGTCCTTCTCGTCCTTCAGCTTCTGCGCGAAGTACGCGAGCGTCGACACGTGGTAGCGATTCAGATCGGCGTAGCGCTTGATCTGCACCGGGTCGTCCTGGTGGTGCGAGCCGCCGTGGAAGCCGACCGAGACTCCGCCGTTCGGGAAGAGATCGCCCTTCGGGAACGGATAGCTGCGGCCCGTGAGATCGCGCGCGCCGAGCAGCGTCACGACGCGCGTGATGTCCGACTTGAACGCGAGCCGCGCGAGATCGCACTGCAGCTTGATGTGCTCGTCGAACAGCTCTGGCACGCCGGGCGGCAGATCCATCACCGGCACTTTGTCCGTGACCTTCGCGGCGATCTGGATGCGGCGCTCGATCTCGCGGATTTCGTCGGTGTAGCGTCCGACCGTGCGCCTGTCCTCGGCGCCGAGCTCCTTGGTCAGCCCCGACAGCTCCCCGAGGACCGAGTCGAGGATGCTGCGGTTCTGCCGCATGCGCGCCATGCGCTCTTCCGCCGTCGATCCGCTGCCGAACAGCCGCTCGAAGACGACCGCGGGGTTGAGCTCCATCGGAATCGGGCTCGTGCGCTGCACCGTTTCGTTCGCCGGCGTCGGCACGTCGATCCACGAGATGGAGTTCGTGTACGAGCAGCTGTAGCCTTCGCCGCAGTTGCTCGAGCTCGAGTTCGGATCCTCCACGGCGAGCTGCAGCGACGGCAGCAGCGTCTCCTGGCCGATCTTCTTCGCAATCTGCTGGTCGATCGTCGCGCTGCCGACGGTCGCGTCAGAGCCTGCCGTCTTGCGCGGCTTGATGCCCGTCAGGTACGCCGCCGCGACCCAGTGATCCGACCCTGTCGTTCCCTCCGGCGGCTCCGCCGACTTGCTCCACAGGCCGCTCAGGATGACGGTGTTCTCCTTCAGCCCGTTGAGCGATTCCATGATGTAAGGCAGTTTGTCCGGCAGTGCACCGACTTTCTCGGGCACCCAGTATCCGGGCGCCATGCCGTGCGGATAGAAGATGCCGACGAAGCGCTGCGGACGTTTCGCAGCTTCCGTCTGCGAAAACGCCGTGGCGGCGGGAATCATCGAGTCGAGAAGCGGCAGACCGAGCACCATACCCGCCCCGCGCAGAAACGTGCGGCGAGGCATGTGCTTTTTGGACAGGAACGACATTACTAATCTCCCCCCGTGGCAGCTGCAGGACCCTCCTGCGATTTCATATTCATCTGGAACGCCTTGCTCTTGACGACGCCCAGTACGAGCGACGAGAAACGGTTCTCGTGCTTCGCCGCCTCGTGCGAGATCGATCGCACCAGCGGCATGTCCTGATATTCCACGCCGCGTCCGAGCGCGTAGGTCAGGAGCTTTTCGGCGGCCACCTCGACGAACTGGTCCGAGTACTTCGAGACGAGCCAGTTGCGGAGGCCACTCGGGCCGTCAATCTCTGTGCCGTCGAACACCTTCGACTTCGGATCGATCCGCTGTCCTTCGTCGAGCGTCCGCTTCAGCGCGATGCCGTCGAACGGCTCGAGCGAGAAGCCGATCGGGTCCATCATGCTGTGGCACTGGATGCAGTCGGCGCGGACGCGATGCTTCAGCATCTTCTCGCGCATCGTCGGCTCGTGCGCGTTGCCGGTCGCATCGGCCGCGTGCGGCGGCAGCGCGGGAACGTCGGGCGGCGGATCGGGCGGGCTCATGCCGAGGATGTTGCCCATGATCCACTTGCCGCGGACCGTCGGCGAGGTCCGTTCGGGCTTCGACGTCGTCACGAGGATCGCGCCCTTGCCGGTCAGGCCCCAGCGATCTTCCATCTCCGGGCCGAGCGTGACGCGCCGGAACTGCGAGCCGTAGACGTTCGGGATGCCGTAATGCTTGGCGAGGCGTTCGTTCACGAACGTGTAGTTCGCGGTCAGCAGGTCGACGACGTCCTTGTCCTGGCGGACGATGTCGTCGAAGAGCAGCTCGACTTCGCGGCGCATCGCCTGGCGGAGCGGGTCGTCGAAGTCCGGGAAGATCATCGGCAGCGGACCCGAGCTTCCGAGGCCGCGCAGGTTGAGCCACTGCCCCGCGAAGTTGACCGCGAGCGCTTCGGCGCGCGGGTCCTTCAGCATCCGCTTCACCTCGCGCTCGAGCACCGCCGGATCGTGCAGGCGGTTCTGCGACGCGACGGTCATCAGCTCGTCGTCCGGCCCGCGGCTCCAGAGGAAGAACGACAGGCGCGAGGCGAGATCCATGTCGCTGATGCGATAGGGCTCGCCGGCCTTCGCCTGCACGGGCTCGGCCTCGATGCGGTAGATGAACTTCGGCGACGCGAGCACGCGCGCGAGCGCGTTCTCGATGCCCTTGTCGAACGTCCCGTCCTTCTCCGCGCGGCCGTCCTTGTAGAACGCCATCAGCTCGTTCACTTCGGCGGTCGTCGCGGGATGCCGGTACGCGTGCGTCGCGAGCTTCGTGGCGATCTTCCGCGCGCAGGCCGCTTCGTCGGCCGCGCCCGCCGGCTCGCAGACGAAGATCTTCCGCCGGCTCGCCGAGTCCTTCGCCATCGTCGAATTGAACGGGCCGGTGATGCGGACCGTGCCGACGTGCGGGAAGAACGTGTAGCCGGGCGTCGGGCCCGTCTGCAGCGTGTCGCGCTCGAAATGCTGCTCGAGGTCGAGGACCGGCGCGAAGTTGGTCTGCGGGAACGTGACGCCGACGTTGTGGACGCCGGCCGTGACCTTCACCTTCACGGTCATCTTCGGAATCTGCGCGCGCTGGCCGAAACCGAACGCGGGCGCCGGCGCGGCTTTGCCGCCGCAGCTGGCCGGCGTCGCGCCGAAGCGGCCGCCGCCCTGCCAGTCGAGCATCGCGACGCGCTCGCCGTCCATCAGGACTTCGAGCTTCTCGCACGGGACCGAACCGAAGCCGGTGGGCGACATGTTGTCGCCGAAGATCGGCGTCGTCGTGATCTCGTATTCGCCGTCGGCCGGGAACTGGTGCTCGATGAGCATGCCGCCGCGCGTGCCGAACGGGAGGCCTTCGATGTGGTAGTCCTGCGACGTGTCTTCAGGCGTGCGGTAGACGACGAGCGTCGGCGGAATCGGCTCGCCGACCGCGAGGCGGCTGATCTTCCCCGCCGCGGACACGTACGCTTCGACCAGCGTCGACGAGATGCTCAGCGCGCCGGCGATGTTGTCGAAGCCGTGCGTGGAGTCGTCGTTCGGCAGGTACTTGCCCGGATCGATTTCCAGATCGAGCAGGTCTTTGATCGCGTTCGCGTATTCAGTGCGGTTGAAGCGGTGCAGCCCGGGCGCCGGCGTGTACGGCGTGGCGGTGCGATCGAGCTCGTTCTCGAGCCAGGTGTACATCGCCTTGTATACAGCCGGCTCGGGACGGCGGACGTTCGCCGGCGGCATCATGCCCGCGCGCAGCTTGCGGACGATCAGCTCGAGCCGGTCCGCGTTCTTGTGCACGTCGTTGAAATCGATGGTGTCGATCTGCAGCTTGCGGGAGGAGTCGACGCCGGCGGCCTTGGCTTTCTCGTTGTGACAACCGACGCAGTAACGGGTGAAGAGCTCTTTCTCTTGCTCCGCGTTCATGGCCGCTGCCGTCGTCGGCGGCGCGGCGGGTGTGTGTGACGCGACCGGCGCGGGGGTCTGTGCGGTCAAGCCCACCACAGCCGTAAGTCCAATGAAGGCAGCGACTATGACCTTATTCATCTCATTTAAGAATACCGCATTCGAGCGGCGACGTTTACCTCGGCCATGGGGCCACGACTATCATTGAGGCTCATTTCGGAGGGGCGTCATGAAAATCGGGTTCATCGGACTGGGCCGCATGGGGCAAGGAATGGCGTCCCGGCTTCTCGGCGGCGGCCACGACCTGCTCGTGTACAACCGCACGTCCGGCAAAACGGCCGAGCTGGCCAGGGCCGGCGCACGTGTCGCAGCGTCGATTTCAGAGGTGTGCAGGGATCGCGACGCCGTCATTTCGATGGTGGCCGACGACGCGGCGCTCGAAGCCGTGACGCTCGGCCCTGGAGGCGTCCGCGAAAATCTGTCGAAGGGCGCGGTCTACTGCTCCATGGGCACGCACAGCGCCGGGGCGATTCAGGCGGTGGACGCCGCGCTGAAGGCGAACGGCCAGGCGTTCGTCGCGGCTCCCGTCCTCGGCCGTCCGGACGCGGCCGCGGCGGGACAGATCGTCATCGTGTCGGCGGGCCCCGCCGACGCGCTGAAACGCTGCGAGCCGGCCTTCAGCGTCATGGGACGCAAGACGATGGAGGCCGCGAGCGCGCCGGAAGCGGCGATCGCCATCAAGCTGGCGAACAACTTCGTCCTCGGCTGCGCGGTCGAGACGATGGCCGAAGCGTTCGCGATGGTGCGGAAGTACGGCGTGCAGCCGCAGGTCTTCTACGACGTGATGACCGAAGGGCTCTTCGCCGCGCCCGCCTACAAGGTCTACGGCAAGCTCATCGTCGACTCGTCGTACGACAAACCCGGGTTCACGGTGAAGCTCGGCCTGAAAGACATCAAGCTCGCGCTCGCCGCCGCTGAGCTCGTCGGCGTGCCGCTGCCGAGCGGCAGCGTCGTGCGCGATCGGCTTGTCGGGGCGCTGGGGCACGGTGAAGCCGACAAAGATTGGGCGGTACTTGGACGGGAAGCTGCACGCGCGTGCGGGCTGGAGTAGGCGGGATG
>DATNBT010000075.1:0-11653 GCA_035571855.1 Vicinamibacterales bacterium | reverse complement strand
GCCGGCGATCATCGGAAACGGCACGTCCCCTGCCGCGGCGCCTGCGGGGAGGACGCCGACGATCAACCCTTCCCGAATGCGATCGCCGAACACGCGCGTCGCGGCACCCGCCATCGGCACGGCCGCTTTCCCGACCGCGAGCAGCCGGATGAATCCATCGACCGCGACCCGCGTCTCGACAAGACGAGCAGCGTCGACTGCAGCGATGCCCGACCGGGCAATCGCCAGGAGATCGTGTCGAAGATTGTCGCGAGAACGAGTCAGTGCGAACGCTTTGAATCGGACCAGGCCGAAAGGCCCGTGACGACGTCGAATTGTTTCAGGAGTGAAGCGACTAATTGTGGAGCGTCTTCCTGGGTTGAGAGGTGTTCGAGTTCGGAGATGATCTTGGTGAGGGCTTGCTCGACGTCGGTGATGGCTGTTTCCGAGTAGTACGGCCGCTGCTGTTGTAGACAGCGGTGATGCTTGAGGAACTCCTCGCGGTAGAACTCCGCGATCGGATGCGGCGCGCTGATCGGCCTCATTTCACCAGCAAAACGTGGCATGCTGCTCCCTCGGTGAATCGGCTGTCGACGTAACTTTTCCAATATAGGGCGTTTCCAAAACAGGTGTCAAGGCGCCGTAAACACCTCAGCTGCGTCCCATTGCGGCAATCAGCCCACCGACGCACCCCACCAGCATCCCACCAGCCACCAGTAGCAGCGACAGCTCGAGTGACAGGAATGTAACCTGCGACAGGTTAATCGCCGACGCGAGCGGCGTCAGATAGCGCCCTTTCATCGCAATAAACGCCCCTCCGAGCGCGGCCAGCGCGAGCAGCGCCCCGAGCCCGCCCTGCAATGTGCCTTCGACGACGAACGGGCCGTTGATGTAAACCTGTGGCGCGCCAACCAGTTGCATGATGTCGAGTTCGTCGCGGCGCGCGTAGAGTCCAAGCCGGACGACGTTGGCGACCGTCAGCGCCGCTCCAATCGTCAGGAGCAGGCCGAGCGCCAGGCCGACGCTTCTCACCATCGTCACGACCCTCGACAACCGCTGCAGCCACTCGTGGTCGTACCGGACGTCGGCCACTCCCGGCATCTGCCGGAGCTCGGCCAGCAGCAAATCCACGCCGACGTCGGCGCCGCCGCGGAGGCGGACCTCGTAGGACGCCGGCAGCGGGTTGTCGCCGAGGCCGTCCAGCGTCGCGCTGAGATCTTTGAACGTCGTCTTGAATCGCGCGAGCGCGTCGGCCTTCGACAGAAAACGCTGACTGGCGACGGAATTCGCGCCGGCGAGCGTGCGTTCGATCGCCGCGCGCTGCGCAGCCGTGGCGTTGTCGGACAGATAGATCGACATCTCCGCCGAGTTGTTCCACTCAAGCCCGAGGCGTTCGAGGTTCGACGTCGCGACGAGAAACGCGCCGAGGACGAACAGCGCGAGCGCGATCGTCGCCGTCGACAGCGCGCCCGACCGGCGGCCGCGCCAGAGGCTCAGCATGGCTTCGTCGAACGAATAGCGTATCGCCCGCATCAGGCCACCTCGACGACCCGCCCGTGATCGAGCGTGATCGCCCGGCGTCCGACCCGGCGAATGAGCTCGCGATCGTGCGTCGCGACGACGACCGTCGTGCCGCGCGAGTTGATCTCACGGAAGAGGTTCATGATTTCGAGTGAGAGGTCGGGATCGAGATTGCCCGTGGGCTCGTCGGCGAGCACGAGCTGCGGTTCGTTGACGAGCGCGCGCGCGATCGCCACGCGCTGCTGTTCGCCGCCGGACAGCTCCTCGGGCGACGCGTTCATCCGGTGCTGCAGTCCGACCCACTTCAGGACCTGGAACGTCTTGCGCTGCTGGATGATGTCGGGGACGCCGAGCACGCGCATGACGAACGCGACGTTCTGGAACACGGTCAGGCGCGGGATCAGGCGGAAGTCCTGGAACACGAACCCGAGCGACCGCCGGTACGCCTGGGTCTCCGACGAGGACAGGAGCATCAGATCGCGTCCGCCGACCATGAGCGTGCCCTCGGACGGAATTTCCTCGCGAAGCAGCAGGCGGAGCAGGGTCGACTTGCCCGCGCCGCTCGGCCCGGTCAGGAAGATGAATTCGCCTTTGTCGATGCTGAGAGAGAGATCCCGCAGCGCGTAAACGCCGCGGCTGTACTGTTTGGAGAGGTTAGCAGCCTCAATCACTGCGCGGCGTCAGTGTATCACGTCCCCAGCGCGCGCTTGAGCAATTCGTTGACACGCTTCGGGTTGGCCTTCCCCGCCGCCGCTTTCATGACCTGGCCGACGAGGAACCCGAACGTGCCGGCGTTGCCGCCGCGGTACTTCGCCACCGCGTCGGCGTTCGCCGCGATGACGTCGTTGATGAGCGCGACGATCTGCGACTCGTCGTCGATCTGCGTGAGCCCCTCGGCGGCGATGATGTCCCCGGGCGACTTGCCGGAGTCGAACGCCTTCAACCAGACGTCCTTGGCCAGCGACGCGCTGATTTTGCCTTCGTCGACGAGCGCGAGCAGCCGCGCGGACTGCTCCGCCGGCACCGCGATGCGCGAGACATCGTCGGTTTTCAACTCATTCAGCTTCGTGCTCACGACGCCCATGACGAGATTGGCGGCCGGCTTTGGCGCGACGTGCCACGTGTCGACGAGCGCGTCGAAGTACGCGCCCCTGGCGCCGGTGAGCTGCAGCGCGTCCTTCATCGCGAGGCCGTGCGTCTCGACGAGGCGCCGCCGGCGCTCGGCCGGCAGGGCGGGCATCGCGCGCGCGATCGCGGCTGTTCGCGCGGCGTCGACGACGAGCGGCGGAAGATCCGGCTCGGGAAAGTACCGGTAATCGTGCGCTTCTTCCTTGCTGCGCATCGACACGGTGGCGCCCGCCTCCGTGTCCCAGAGCCGCGTCTCCTGGACGACACGTCCGCCGGAGTCGAGGACGTCGATCTGCCGTTCGACTTCGTAGGCGATCGCGTCTTCGAGGAAGCGGAACGAATTCAGATTCTTGATCTCGGCTTTCGTGCCCAGCGCCGACTCGCCGGCCGGGCGAACCGACACGTTCGCATCGCAGCGGAGGCTGCCTTCCTCCATGTTGCCGTCGTTGACGCCGAGCGCGACGAGCAGCTCGCGGAGATACGCGAAGAACGCCGCGGCGTCCTTCCCCGAACGGAAGTCAGGCTCGGTGACGATCTCGATGAGCGGCGTCCCGGCGCGATTGAGGTCCACGTAGCTGCGGCGGCCGGAGTCGGAGAATCCTTCGTGCACGAGCTTCCCCGCGTCCTCTTCCATGTGGATGCGGGTGATGCGGATGTCGTACTCCGGGGTCCAGTAGTCGCTCTTCGCCTTGACGACGCCGCCGGTGGCGAGCGGCCGCTCGTACTGCGAGATCTGATAGCCCTTCGGCAGATCCGGATAGAAGTAGTTCTTGCGCGCGAAGATCGACGTCTTGTGGATGTCGCAGCCGAGGGCGAGCGACGCGCGGACCGCGCAGTCGACGGCCGTGTGATTGAGCACCGGCAGTGCCCCGGGCAGGCCGAGGCACACCGGACACAGGTGCGTGTTGGGAGCGGCGCCGAACGCCGTGCTGCAGCCGCAGAAGATCTTCGACTTCGTCAGCAGCTGCGCGTGGATCTCGAGGCCGATGACGGCCTCGTACCGGCTCACGCCTTGGGGCCGGCCGCCTTCACGTCCGGCGTGACGTCGGCTTCGAACGCCTTGAAGTTGTCGGCGAACATCTTCGCGAGCTTCGCGGCCTGCGCGTCGTACTCCGCCGGCTTGGTCCACGTGGTACGCGGCTTCAGGACTTCAGACGGCACGCCGGGACACGCCGCCGGGACGTCCAGGTTGAACAGCAGATCCTTCTCGTACGCGACGTGATCGAGCGCGCCGGAGAGCGCCGCCGCGATCATCGCGCGCGTATAGGCGATCTTCATGCGATGGCCGGTGCCGTACGGGCCGCCGCTCCATCCCGTGTTGACGAGCCACACGCGCGACTGGTGCTGCGCGATCTTGTCGCCGAGCATCCGCGCGTAGAAGCTCGGAGGCAGCGGCAGGAACGGCGCGCCGAAGCACGTGCTGAACGTCGCGGTCGGCTCGGTGACGCCTTTCTCCGTGCCCGCGACCTTCGCGGTGTAGCCGGAGAGGAAGTGATACATGGCGCCCTGCGGCGTCAGCCGCGCGATGGGAGGCAGCACGCCGAACGCGTCGGCCGTCAGCATGACCACGTTCTTCGGATGTCCGCCGCTGCCGCCGGGCGCCGCGTTGTCGATGAACGCAATCGGGTACGCGGCGCGGGTGTTTTCCGTGAACCGATCGTCGTCGAGGTTGAGCGCGCGCGTGACGGGATCGAACACGACGTTCTCGAGCACGGTGCCGAACCGGCGCGTCGTCGAGTAGATCTGCGGCTCGGCGTCGGCCGACAGGCGGATCGTCTTGGCGTAGCAGCCGCCTTCGAAGTTGAACACGCCGCGATCGCTCCAGCCGTGTTCGTCGTCGCCAATCAGTTCGCGTGTCGGGTCGCTCGACAGCGTCGTCTTGCCCGTGCCGGACAGGCCGAAGAACAGCGCGACATCGCCCGACGCGCCGATGTTCGCCGAGCAGTGCATCGAGAGCACGTCTTTGAGCGGAAGAATGTAATTGAGGACGCTGAAGATCGACTTCTTCATCTCGCCCGCGTAGCTCGTCCCGCCGATGAGAATCAGCTTCTTCGCGAAGTTCAGCGCGATGACGACTTCGCTGCGCGTGCCGTGCTTCGCCGGGTCGGCCTTGAAGCTCGGCGAGTCGATGACGGTGAACTCCGGCGACTGCGCGGCGGCCGCCGCGGGATCGTCGATGAAAAGATTCCGGCAGAACAGGTTGTGCCAGGCGTATTCGGTGATGATGCGGACCGGCAGACGGTACGCGGCGTCGGCGCCGGCGTAGCAGTCCAGCGCGTACAGTTCCTTGCCGGCGAGCGACGCGATGAAGTCCGCGTGCAGCGCATCCCAGTGCGCCTGCTCCATCGGCTTGTTCACCTTGCCCCAGGCGATGTGCGCCTCGCTCGACGCCTCCCGCACGACGAACTTGTCCTGGGCGGATCGGCCGGTGTGCGATCCCGTGCGGCACGCGAGCGGCCCGTCGGCGGTGATGACACCTTCCTGCCTGCGGATCGCCTCTTCGTACAGCGCCGCGGCCGAAAGATTCCACTTCACCCGATCCGTGCGAATGCCTTCGCGGTCGAGTAAGTGCCCGCGCCGCTCTACTGTGCTCATCTACGAATCTCCTAAACTATGAAGGTCCAGCAATATACGATTAATCTGAGAATCGTACCTGCTGCGATCCATCTCCGTCAACAACTTGCGTGACTTTGGTAGACTGTAAACGCGCATAGGACAGCGTCGTAAAGCCTTAATGAGTACTGATGTGCGGAACTCCGTCACCGGAGCAGCCACGCCTGCCGACGCACCGACGGTTGCGACCTCGCCTGCCGAGCTGTCGCCGCGCCGTCCCGCCGCCACGCCGCTGTCCGACGACTCGCGCCTCGCGGTCGACATCCGGGGCCTCGTGGAACGCGGCGAGCTCGACGAAGCCCGCCGGCAGTTCGAAGGCCTCGTGGTCGCGCACCAGCGCCGCGCGCTCCGGATCGCGTTCCAGTATCTGCGCGACGCCGCCGAAGCCGACGAGGCCGTGCAGGACGCGTTCGTCAAAGTCTTCAGCCACATCGGCTCGTACCGCGAGGCCTGGCCGTTCGAGGTCTGGTTCACGCGCATCCTTATTAATGGCTGTCTGGATCGCCGGAAGGCCCGCGTACGCCGCGACCGGTGGATTGTCCAGTCGGACGACACGACCAACGCGTCGGCCAGCCTCAGCGATCGCCGGTCGTTCGCCGCGGCGGCCAATGCGCCGTCGGGCCAGCTCGATCCGGAAGCCCGTCTTCTGGCGCGCGAGAGGCGCGCACGCATGACGGCCGCCATCGAACGTCTCGAAGGCCGCCAGCGCACGGTGTTCATGCTCTGTCATTACGGCGACTGCACCCCGCGTGAAGTCGGCGCGATGATCGGCCTCAACGAATCCACCGTGCGCGTGCACCTGTTCCGCGCCGCACGCAAGCTGCGGGCGCTCCTCGGGGGACAGCCATGATCGTCAGGGCTCCGCATCTTCAGGACGACGTCCTCTACGACTGCTATTACGCGTCGCGCCGCGGCGACGCCGTCGATCCGCCGTCGGCCGAACATCTCGCCGACTGCCAGGCGTGCGCGACCCGCTACGCCGAGCTCGGCACGTTCCTCAACACGCTGAGCGAGGACGCCGACGCCGAAGTGGCCGCGCTCTTCCCCGCCGACCGGCTGCGCGCGCAGCAGCAGGACATCGCGCGCCGCCTCGAGCTCATCGGCCGCGCCGCGCGGGTCATCTCGTTCCCCGGCCGCGCCGCGGGGCATGGCACGAGCAGCACGCAGGTCGTCCGCACGCCGGTCCGCGTCGCGCGCTGGATCGCCGTCGCCGCCGCCGCGGGACTCTTCGTCGGCGTCGCGGCCGGCACGCTCTTCAACGGCAGCGCGCGGCTGGATGCGACGCGCGACGCACGCCGTCCGGGCGCCGTCGCCTCGCGCCGCGTGAACACGCCCGCGCCGGCGCGGCTCGCGTCCTCGAACGTCGAGGAAGCCGTCGTCGACATGGACGAGATGTTCATGTCGGATCTCGAGACGGTGCTCGATCGCCCGCACACGAGCGAGCTCGTCGCGTTCGACGCGCTCACGCCGCACGTGCGCGACGCCCGCGACTTCCCGCGCTGACCCGCGCCACGGTTTGTCTTCCCTGATTTTCCGGAAAGGGCTCGACCTGAAGCAGGCCGTCGCCGGCATGCTGGCCGAGAACTATCACAGCGCGATTGTCGAGAAAATCAAATCCGACGACTTCACGTACCGATCCGGCCGCCTGACCGTCCATCTCGCGCGGGAGTTCGGCTTCTGCTACGGCGTCGATCGCGCGGTCGACTACGCGTACCAGACACGCGAGCGGTTTCCGGATCGACGGGTCTTCCTGACCGGCGAAATCATTCACAATCCCCACGTCAACGACAAACTCCGCAGCATGGGGATCGATTTCCTCGATCAGCAGCCTGACGTCCTCGAATCACTCGGGAAAGACGACGTCGTCATCCTGCCTGCGTTCGGCGTGACGGTCAGCATGCTGCAGCGCCTCGACAGGCGCGGCTGCACGTTGATCGACACGACCTGCGGCTCGGTGCTCAACGTCTGGAAGAACGTGAAACGGTACGCCGACGGCGGCTACACGTCGGTGATCCACGGCAAGGTCTGGCACGAAGAAACGCAGGCGACGGCGTCGCAGGCCTGCGACACCGGAGGGCGCTACCTCGTCGTGTTCGACAAGGCCGAGGCCGGGATCGTCTGCTCGTTCATTCGCAGCGGCGGATCGCCGGAAGCGTTTCTCGACCGGTTCAGGCAGGCCGTGTCTCCGGGCTTCGACCCGGCCCGCGATCTGCAGCGCATCGGGCTCGCCAATCAGACGACGATGCTCATGTCCGAGTCGCTGGAGATCGGCGACATGCTCCGCCAGGCGATGGTGGACCGGTACGGCGCCGCGGCGATCGAATCGCGCTATCAGGCCTTCGACACGATCTGCAGCGCCACCCAGGATCGCCAGGACGCCGTCGTCGCGCTGCTGAAAGCCCAGCCGGTCGACCTGATGCTCGTCATCGGCGGATACAACAGCAGCAACACCTGCAACCTCGCCCGCATCTGCGCGGACAGCCGGCCGACTTTCCATATCGCGGACCCCGACTGTCTGCTGTCGACAGACGAAATCAGGCACCGGCCCGTCGGCACCAAGTCCGAGGTCCTGGCTCGCGGATGGCTGCCGGCCGAGGGCCCCGTCACCATCGGTCTTACCTCGGGCGCCTCCACCCCCGACAACCTCGTCGGCGCTGCCATCGCCCGCCTCGAACGCTTCGTTCAGACCCCCGTCAGCACGAGCTAAACGGATCGTTTGGGGTCGTCGTATACCCCATAAGTACGCTAACTTACTGAGGTTTTGCAGTGATAAAACGGCGGTTCGGGCGGGCCGCACTCTGTGTCGGGATGCTTCTGGTATCGGTGCCGATGCCAGGACGGGCGCAGAACGCCCCCGCGCAGCAGCAGAACGGTCAGCCTCCCCGTGTCGCCTGGTGGCGCGACGACCGCTATCAGAAGCATCTGGGCCTGACGTCGGATCAGGTGAGCCGGCTCGAGGCCATCTTCCAGTCCGCGCTTCCCGAGCTTCGCAAGGGTCGAGACGACCTGGATCGGCAGGAAGCCGAACTTTCTCGTCTAATCGAATCGAACGCTGATGAAGCTGTCGTAAGCCGCCAAGTAGATAAGGTCGAAGGCATTCGCAGTCACCTCAACAAGACCCGCCAGATGCTCATCTGGCATCACCGGCAGCTCCTGACGCCGGAACAGCGGGTGAAGTTCAAGGTGATGCGCGACAAGGACCGGGAGCGTGGCGGCGCTCCGGCTCAGCCTTCGTCCGGCGGCCAGCGGCCCTAGACTCATTTCTTTACAGAGGATCGAATCATGACCGTGAAGACTCCGAAGCTGGTGGTGACCTGTGCCGCGATGATGACGGCGGCTCTGGTGCTTCCCTCCGCTCCCGTCCTCGCGCAGACGCGCGCGAGCGAGAGCCACATCCAGGAACTGATCCGCGAAGCGGCGAAGATGGCGCAGGCCGGGCAGGTCTCGACGCCCACGACGGCGCAGCAGGGCGGCCAGACGCCGGCGCCGGCGGCCGGTCCGAAAGTGGCGCTCACGCTCGAAGACGCCGTGCGGCTCGCGCTCGAGCGCAACCTCGACATCGCCGTCCAGCGCGTCAACCCGGAGATCAGCGACCTCGCGGTGGCCAGTGTCAGCGCGACGTATCTGCCGAATCTGACGTCGGTCGTCGCGGCCCAGTCGCAGGCCAATCCCTCCACCAACACCATTGCCGGCGGCGCCGCGGCGTCAGTCATCGACAACGGCACGACGCTGTTCAACGGCGGGCTGGCGCAGAACCTGAAGTGGGGCGGCGGCGGCTACAACATCACGCTGAACAACACGCGCTCGACGACGACGTCGCTCATCAACCTCTTCAATCCGTCGTACACGCCGCTCTGGTCGGCGCAGTACACGCAGCCGCTGCTCCGCGGCTTCCGCACCGACTCGACGCGCCAGCAGCTCCAGGTCGCGAAGCTCAATCGCGACATCTCGGACGTGCAGCTGCGCGCGACGATGGTCAACACGCTGTCGAACGTTCGTAACGCGTACTGGGACTACGTCTTCGCGGTGCAGTCGGTGGACGTCAACCAGCAGCTGCTGAATCTCGCCAACCAGCAGGTCGCGGACAATCAGACGCGCGTCCAGGTCGGCACGATGGCGCCGATCGACGTCATCCAGGCGCAGGCCCAGGCCGCCGCCGCGCTGCAGAATCTGGTCGTCGCGCAGGCGACGATGCGGACCGACGAGCTCGCGCTCAAGCGCCTCATCGTCAACGGCACGCAGGATCCGAACTGGAACGCCACGCTCGATCCGGTCGACCGTCCCGAGTTCCGCCCGGAGCAGGTCGACGTGGAAGCGGCGATCCGCCGCGCGCTCAGCGAACGCACGGACGTCGCCATCGCGCAGAAGAGCGTGCAGGAAAACGACGTCACGCTGAAGTACCTCGACGATCAGACGAGGCCGCAGGCGGACTTCCAGGCGACGTACGGCCTGAGCGGCATCGGCGGCACGCAGATTCAGCGGACGGGCACCGGCATCGCCGGCAACGGCGGCACGATCACGAACGTCATTCCCGGCGGCTACGGCGATGCGCTCGGATCGATTTTCCGCACGGACTACCCGCGCTGGACGGCGCAGGTGAACATCAGCTATCCGATCGGGCTCAGTACGCAGAAGGCCGCGGTCGCCCGCGCGCGCGTGCAGCTGAATCAGGTGCAGGCGCAGATGAAGCAGATCGAGCTGCAGGTCGCGACGGAAATCACGAACCAGGCGATCACCATCCGCAGCAACATCGAGCGCGTGCAGGCGGCGCAGTCGGCGCGCGAGCTCGCGCAGCGGCAGCTCGACGCCGAGAACAGCAAGTTCGCCGTCGGCATGTCGACCAACTACTTCGTCATCCAGGCGCAGAACCAGCTCGCGACCGCGCAGAACAACGAGCTGCAGGCGATTCTCAACTACCGGAAGTCGCTCGTCGACTTCGACCGTCTGCAGCAGACGACGCTGCAGAGTCTCAACATCACTGTCGTCGGACGCTAATACAACATGAAACGCGCGATCATCATCCTTCTCATCATCGCCGCGGTCGGGGCCGGCGCCGGCGCCTATTACATGCGCCGGAACAGCGGAGAGATCCAGGTCAACACCTCTCCCGTGACCCGCGGCGAGATCATCGACACCGTCGGATCGACCGGCACGCTGCAGGCGGTCACGACGGTGCAGGTCGGCAGCCAGGTCTCCGGCAACATCTCGTGGCTCGGCGCCGACTTCAACTCGATCGTGAAAAAGGATCAGGTGATCGCGCGGCTCGATCCGTCCCTCTTCCAGGCGCAGGTGGAACAGGCGCGCGCCAACCTCGTGAAAGCGCAGGCGGACGTCACGCGGTCGCAGGCCGACGTCGAACACGCCAAGGTCGCGGTCGTCGACGCGAAGCAGAAGTTCGACCGCGCCAAGGAGCTCACCGAGAAGAAGCTGCTGCCCCAGTCCGACTACGACGCCGCGAAGGTCGCGGTCGACAGCGCGCAGTCGCAGCTGCAGTCGTCGCAGGCCGCGCTCAACTCCTCGCAGGCGACCGTCGTGCAGTCGCAGGCGAACCTCAGCCAGGCGCAGGTCAACCTCGATCACTGCACCATCTCGGCGCCGATCGACGGCATCGTCGTGCAGCGCAGCGTCGACGTCGGACAGACGGTCGCGGCGAGCATGCAGGCGCCGACGCTCTTCATCATCGCGGCGGACCTGACGAAGATGCAGGTCAACGCGAACATCGACGAAGCCGACATCGGCCGCATCCGTCCGAACCAGAACGTCACGTTCCGCGTCGACGCGTATCCGGGCGAGGAATTCCAGGGGATGGTCTCCCAGGTACGCCTCCAGCCCGTCGTCGTGCAGAACGTCACGACCTACGGCACGATCATCAACGTCCCGAACCAGGATCTCCGGCTCAAGCCCGGCATGACGGCGAACCTGCGCGTGCAGATCGCCCGTCGCCCCGATGCGCTTCGGATCGCGAACGCCGCGCTGCGTTTCCGCCCGACCAACGAGATGTTCGCCGCGCTCAACGAGCCGGTGCCGCCGGAAATGCTCGGCGGGGGCCGCGGCGGACGCGGTCGTCGCAACGCGGACGGCGCGAATGCATCCGCGACGCCCGCGGGCGTTCCGGCGGGAGCGCCGTCGGCGCAGGCGAACGCCGCGAAACCCGCGGGAGCCTCACCTGCCGCGCCTGCCCAGGCCGGCGAACCGCGCGCGCAGCGTAGCTTCGGCGCCGGCGGCGGCGGCAACTTCGGCGGCCGCGGCGGCCAGGGCGGATTCGGAGGACGCGGCGGCGAAGGCGGCTTCGGCGGCGGCGGCAACGGCGGCGATCGCCAGGCCCGCATGCTCGACCGCTTCAAGACGATGTCTCCCGACGAACAGAAGCAGTTCATCGAGCGCATCAAGGGCCGCGGCGGCGACACGAGCG
>DATNBT010000074.1:0-11417 GCA_035571855.1 Vicinamibacterales bacterium | reverse complement strand
CCGGGAGCTGGCTGACGACGAGTGTAGCACCGGCCGTTTGATCTTCGCTTTATGTTCGCATATAGTCTCCACTAGTTTCCAGCCCAGAAAACACTGGAGGATGCCCGTGCTCCCTCTCACGAAGCGCCAGCGCGAGATTCTGGACTACCTCAACGAGTTCATCCAGCAGCACGGCTACGCGCCGAGTCTCGAAGAGATCGGCCGGAAGTTCGGTCTCTCGTCCCTCGCGACCGTGCACAAGCACCTGACCAATCTCCAGGACAAGGGCTTCATCAAGCGGGCGTGGAACCGGAGCCGCTCGGTCGAGATGGTGCCGACGCGCGCGGGCGGCCGCGCCGTCGAGCTGCCGCTGCTCGGCTACGTGGCCGCCGGCCTGCCGATCGAAGCGATCGCGTCGAATGAAACGATCGCGGTCCCGGAAGACTTCGCCGGCAAGCGCGACACCTACGTCCTCCGCGTCCGCGGCGACTCGATGATCGACGAACAGATCCGCGACGGCGACTACGTCGTCGTCGAAGACCGCAAAACGGCCGACAACGGCGAGATGGTCATCGCGCTGCTGCGCGGGTCGGACGTCACCCTGAAGAAGCTCTATCGCGACCCCGGCGGCAAGATCCGCCTCCAGCCGGCCAATCAGACGATGCAGCCGATCTTCGTGGAGCCGGAGCACGTGCAGATCCAGGGCGTCGTCGTCGGCGTCATGCGCAAATACTGAAGACGCGTTTCCCGTTCTTCGTTTCCCGTTTCGCGTTTATGCTTGGGGCATGGCCGACCAGCCCAAGCAGATCAACTTCACGATCGTCCCCGACGACGCGTCGAACTCGCCCCGCACGTACGCGAACTTCTGCTCCATCGCGCACACGCCCTTCGATTTCACGCTCACCTTCTGCGAGGTGATGCCGCTCTCCGAAAAGGAGATCAAGGAGGCCGAAGCCGAGCACGTCGTCCGCGCGCCGGTGAAGATGAAGGTCGTCGTGCCGGTGCAGTTCGTCCCGAATCTCATCGGCGCGCTCCAGGAGCACTGGCGCGTGTTCTCCGAGTCGTACACCAACGTCGGCTGGAATAAAGACAGCAAGACACATTAAGTCGGGCAGTCATCAGTCAGCAGTCATCAGTCGTGAAGACCGCCACCGAGACGCGTCATATCCTCGATCTGCTCGAAACGCAGCATCCCGACGCGGACACCGAGCTGCACTACACAAACGCGTTCGAGCTGCTGGTGGCGACCATCCTGTCGGCGCAGTCGACCGACGCGCGCGTGAACATGGTGACGCCGGCGCTGTTCAGGAAGTACCCGGACGCCAGGGCACTCGCGAAGGCGAAGTCCGCCGAGCTCGAGAAAGCCATCCACTCGACGGGATTCTTCCGCCAGAAATCGAAGTCGCTCATCGGGATGTCGCAGACGCTCGTCGACGACTACGGCGGCGAAGTGCCCGCGGACATGGAGCAGCTCGTCAAGCTGCCCGGTGTCGGACGCAAGACGGCGAACGTCGTCCTCGGACACGCGCTCGGCGTGCCGGGGCTTCCCGTCGACCGTCACGTGCTGCGCGTCAGCAACCGCCTCGGCATCGCCGAGGGCGACGATCCCGTCGCGGTCGAAGCGCAGCTCTGCGCGGCGATGCCGAAGCCGCGGTGGACGCGCACGTCGGACACCCTGATTCTCCACGGCCGGCGCGTCTGCCGTCCCAAGCCGCTGTGCGACGTCTGCGCCGCCCGCGAAGAGTGCGACTATTACGCCACCGTGGTCACGACAGAGGCGTCACGGAAGAATGCAGCGCGAAAAGTTCGAAAGCCTCGTCGCTGACGCGCTCGCGTCGATCCCCCGCAGGTTCCGCGAGGCGATGAAGAACATCGCGATCGTCGTCGAAGACGAGCCGTCGCGCGAGCTGTTGCGCGAGATGGGCATCCGTCCGCCCGGCACGCTGCTCGGCCTCTATTCGGGCACGCCGCTGACGGAACGCGGCTGGGACTACGGCAACCGCCTGCCGGATCGGATCCTGATCTTCCAGCGACCGCACGAACGGGAGGCGGCGGACCAGGACGATCTCATCGTCGCGATCGGCGAAACGCTCATTCACGAAATCGGCCATTACTTCGGCATGAGCGAGGAGCAGATCGAGGAAATCGAAGAACAGTACTGGCATGATCGCGCGTAAGCGGTTCGGCCAGCATTTCCTCGAGCCCGCGTGGGTCGCGAAGGTCGTCACGGCGATCGCGCCCGCGGCGGACGAGGACTTCATCGAAATCGGACCGGGCCGCGCGGCGCTCACGCGGCCGCTCGCCGCGAGCGCCCGCTCGGTCACGGCCTTCGAAATCGACCGCGATCTCGCGGCGCTGCTGCGAACGTCGGCGCCGCCCAACGTGACCGTCGTCGAAGGCGACTTCCTCGAGTCGGACTGGCTGCTGAAGAACCGGCCGGCGCACGCGGTCCGCGTCGCCGGCAACCTGCCCTACAACGTCGCGTCGCCGATCATGTTCCGGCTCATCGACGTCTACGACTCGGGCATCCCGCTGTCCGATGCGACCCTGATGCTGCAGCGCGAGGTGGCCGACCGCCTGCTCGCCCGGCCGTCGACGAAGGAATATGGCGTGCTCAGCGCGCTCGTGCGGCTGTCGGCGGATGTCGATCGGCTGATGAACATCCCGGCCGGCGCGTTCCGGCCGGCGCCCAAGGTCCAGTCGACGCTCGTCCGCCTGAGGTTCCATGCTCCCGACCCCCGTCCGCAGAATCGTGAGCTGTTTTCCCGGATGGTCCAGGCGATCTTCACCCGCCGCCGGAAGACGCTCGAGAACGCGCTCCTCGCATTTCGACCCGACGATCGAGCCGCGATTTCGTCGGCGCTGGGCCGATCCGGCATCGATCCGCGCCGGCGTCCGGAAACCTTGGATATTCCAGAACTTGTACGGCTGAGCGACGCGTTCTAAGCTCTTGTACTCCCGCCACTGACGTGCTATAGTTCTTCCGGTTAAGTTGTTCTCAGCCCGCCCCTTACGGTGAACAGGCGGTCCCAGCTGCCTGATTGAGCCGCCTCACGCGGCTCCCGTCGTGCGAAGCGTTCCGCCCGGAACGGCGTCACGCGCCGGCTTGGTTCCGATTTCTGATGCTCGAAGCAGTGTCCCTCGGCGGACTCGGCGAGTTCGGCATGAACATGCTCGCGCTCACCTGGGCCGACACGACGATCGTCATCGACGCGGGCGTGATGTTTCCGGACCCGGAACTGCTGGGTGTGGACCGCATCATTCCCGATCTGACGTACCTCCAGCAGAAGCGCGCCGCCGCGCTCGTGCTGACGCACGGGCACGAGGATCACATCGGCGCGGTGCCGCACGTGCTGCCGTTTGTCGACGGCCCGGTCTACGGCACGCCGCTGACGCTGGCGCTGGTCGAACCGAAGCTGCAGGAACACGGCATCGACGGCGCACACGAGCTGAAGACCGTCCGCCCGCGCGACCGCGTCAGGGTCGGGCCGTTCGAGATCGAGTTCCTCCGCGTCACGCACAGCATCCCCGACTGCGTCGCGCTCGCCATCCACACCCCGGCCGGCGTCGTCGTCCACACGGGCGACTTCAAGATCGACCAGACGCCGATTGACGGCGCGCACTTCGATCTCCACCGTTTCGCGGAACTGGGCGCGCAGGGCGTGCTCGCGCTGTTCGCCGACAGCACGAACATCGATCGCCGCGGCTTCACGGGATCGGAGACCGAAGTCGTCGAGGCCTTCGAGGAGATCTTCACGAGCGCCACGGGACGCATCGTCGTCGCGGCGTTCGCGTCGAGCATCTACCGGATGCAGATCCTCGTGGATCTGGCGTCGCAGTTCGATCGCAAGGTCGCGTTCGCCGGACGCGGGATGATCGAGAACTCGAAGATCGCGCAGCGGCTCGGCTGCCTGAAGATTCCGTCCGGCGTCCAGATCGCCGACTCGGAGGTCGCCCTCTTGCCCGCGCAGGACGTGCTCGTGCTCGCGACCGGCTCGCAGGGCGAACCGATGGCCGCGCTCTCACGGATCGCCATCGACGACCACCGCTACGTCAAGGTCCAGGAAGACGACACCGTCGTGATCTCCGCGCGATCGATCCCGGGCAATGAGAAAGCCATCGGACGCGTGATCAACCACCTGTCGCGCCGCGGCGCGGACGTGATCCACGAAGGCATCAAGCACGTGCACGTCTCCGGCCACGGCAGCGAGGAAGAACTCAAGCTGATGCTGTCGCTCGTGCAGCCGCGCTTCTTCGTGCCCGTGCACGGCGAATACCGCCAGCTCGCGCAGCATGCGCGGATCGCGAAGCGTGTCTTCGCCGGCCGCGATCCGCATCCGCAGACGATGCTCGTCGAGAACGGCGACATCCTCCAGTTCACGTCAGACTCCGCCCGCGTCGTCGGCAAGGCGCCGGTCGGGCGCGTGCTGATCGACGGCACCCGGACCGGCGAAATCGGCGACGAGGTCCTCCGCGATCGGCGTCATCTCGCCGAAGACGGGCTCGTCGTGCCGGTCGTCGCGATCAACAGACAGACGGGCCTGCTCGAAGGCGTCCCCGACATCATCACGCGCGGCTTCGTCATGGAGAACAGCCAGGAACTGCTCGCCGACGGCGCCCGGCTGCTGACCGACGTCGTCGAGCAGTCGAGCATGGAAGAGCGCACCGACCAGGGCCTGATCAAGGAAAAACTGCGCGCCGAGCTGCGGCGCTTCTTCCGAAAACGTTCGGGCCGTCGCCCGTTCGTGCTCCCCGTCATCATGGAGATCTGACCGTGAGTGGATCGAATGCCAACTCGAACGTGTCGCGCCGGGTGAGCGAGTTCGTCGGCGTCGCGCTCTTCGCCACCTCGCTGATCTGGATCGTCTCGCTCGCGAGCTACGAGCCGAGCGACCCGGTGTGGTTCTTCAGCACGGGGGCGCACGCGGTGCCGCTGAACTTCGCGGGCCGCGTCGGCGCGTTTCTCGCCGAGGTGTCCTTCCAGCTCTTCGGCTACGCGTCGTACCTGATTCCGCTCGTGATGGTCGTCGTCGGCTGGAACTACTTCTGGTGCCGCAAGGTCGACGCGCCGGCGACGAAGATCACCGGAGCGGTCCTGCTCTTCGGCTGCCTCAGCGCGTTTCTGAGCCTGGTGTTCAGCACCCTCGAAGTCGCGGGCAAGGCGTTCCGCGCCGGCGGCTACATCGGCGATTTCCTCGCCCGCGAGCTTGCGGAATATCTCAACCGCACCGGCTCCCTGATCGTCGTCGTGACGCTGATCGTGCTGTCGGTGATCCTGTCGACGCACTTCTCGTTCGGCCGCATGGTCGCCGCGATCGTCGCGGCGGTGAAGCATTCGGTCGGCACGACCGTCGCCGCCATCCGCGAGTGGTGGGAAACGCGGCGGCGCGAGAAGGAACGCGCGGAAGTGATCGCGAAGCGCGCGAAAAAAGCCGGGAAGGAAGCGCCGGTCGCGGCGAAAAAGCGTCCGTCCAAAGGCGACGAATTCGACGACGAGTGGGACGACGACGAAGAAGACCTCGACGCGGAAGATCGCGAGCCGGCCGAGAAGCCGCTGCCGGCCATCGCCGGCGTGGCGGCGAAGGCTCCGGCGCCAAAGCCTCCCAGGCTCGCCGTCCCGGCGCCCGCCGCGCTGCCTCTCGCCGGCACCGAGCAGACGACGAAAGCCGCCGAACGGAAGAAGGGCGAATTCACGCTGCCGCCGCTCGCCCTGCTCGACGCGGGCAAGTCGGAGCGGAAGATCGACGAACGCGAGCTCATGGAGCGCGCGCGGCTGCTCGAAGAGAAGTGCCGCGAGTTCGCCGTCGAAGGCAGCGTCGTCCAGATTCATCCGGGGCCGGTGGTGACGACGTTCGAATTCAAACCGGAAGCCGGCATCAAGTATTCGAAGATCACCGGCCTGTCCGACGACCTCTGCCTCGCAATGCAGGCCGAGTCCGTGCTCATCGATCGCATCCCGGGCAAGTCGACGGTCGGCATCCAGATTCCGAACGCCACGCGCGAAGGCATCTCGCTGCGGGAGCTGCTCGAGTCCGAGGCCTACCACAAGGTGACGTCGAAGCTCGCCATCGCCCTCGGCAAGACGATTCACGGCGAGCCGTACGTCAGCGATCTGGCGACGATGCCCCACCTGCTGATCGCGGGCTCGACAGGCGCGGGCAAGTCGGTCGGCATGAACGTCATGATCACGAGCATCCTCTACCGCTCGACGCCGGACGACGTCCGGATGATCATGATCGACCCGAAGCGTCTCGAGCTCGGCATGTACGAGGACATCCCGCACCTGCTGACTCCGGTCGTCGTCGATCCGAAGCAGGCGTCGAACGCGCTGCGCTGGGCGGTGCGCGAGATGGAAGAGCGGTACAAGACGCTCGCGGCGGTCGGCGTGCGCAACATCGACCAGTTCAACCGCAACGCCGCCGCGGCGCTCGAAGCGAAGGAGAAGATGCCGAACGGCGACGAGCCGAAGAAGCTCCCCTTCATCGTCGTCGTCATCGACGAGCTCGCCGACCTGATGATGGTCGCCGGGAACGAGGTCGAAGAGTCGATCGCGCGGCTCGCGCAGATGGCGCGGGCGGTCGGCATCCACCTGATCCTCGCGACGCAGCGGCCGTCGGTCGACGTCATCACCGGCCTGATCAAGGCAAACATGCCGTCGCGCATCTCGTTCCGCGTGCAGTCGAAGATCGACTCGCGCACGATTCTCGATTCAAACGGCGCCGAGCAGCTCCTCGGGCGCGGCGACATGCTCTTCCTGCCGCCGGCGTCGTCGCGGTTCGTGCGTATTCACGGTCCGTACATCTCCGAGCAGGAGAGCGCGCGCCTGGCCAGCTTCCTCAAGAAGCAGGGTAAGCCGACGTACGACGAGACGATCACCGCCGAGGAGAAGACCGCGGGCCCCGACGGGATGGAGTTCGACAAGGACGAGCTCTACGACGAAGCCGCGCGCATCGTGGTGTCGAGCGGGCAGGCGTCTATCTCGTACTTGCAGCGCCGCATGCGGATCGGCTTCAGCCGCGCCGCCCGGCTCGTGGACATGATGGAGATGGAAGGCCTCGTCTCCGGCGCGGCCGGCGGCAAGGCGCGCGAGGTGCTCGTCGACAAGAGCTACTTCGCAGAGGTGGACGCGCAACTGCGATGACGAACGGTCGGCGAAAGCCCCGCGCTTTGCTGCTGGCGCTTCTCGCCATCGCGCTCGGGGTGTCTTCGGTCGTCGCGCAGGAGGCGGATCGCGATCTCTACAACGCCGCGCTCGTGCGGGAACGTGCCGTTCGTGCGACGTTCTCCGGAACGCCCGCGCCGCAGGTCGCGTTGAAAGACATCCACGCGATCGTCACCGCCTACCAGACGCTCGTGCGCCGCTTCCCCGCCAGCGGATACAGCGACGATGCGCTGTGGCAGGCGGGACGGCTCGAGCTCGACGCCTTCGCGCGATTCGGCGAGGCCCGCGACAGAGAGATCGGAACGAAGCTGCTGCAGCGTCTCGCGGCGGATTATCCGACCAGCAAGCTCGCCAGGCGCGTACCCGACACGCTGAATCCCAGACCGGCGGAACCGCCGCCCGCGCCAATGCCGGTGAAAGCCGCGGCGGTCAGGCCTGCGCCCGCACCGGTCAAGCCTGCGCCCGCGCCGGCAGCTTCGCAGGTCCCGACGGCGACGATCAGGACGGTTACACGCAGGGTGTTGCCTGACGTCGTGCGCGTCGTGATCGAACTGGACCGCGAAGTGCCCTTCCACGACGAGCGGATTGCTGATCCCGATCGTCTGTTCGTCGATCTGTCGCCGACGCAGACGACCAGCGCGCTGTCGGACCAGACGCTGCGCTTCACCGCCGACTCGGACATCGTCCGCCAGGTGCGCCTCGGCCGGCAGTCGAACAGGACGACGCGCATCGTCCTCGATGCGGGCGGCGTGTCCACGTACAGCATCTACGCGCTGTATGAACCGTATCGCCTGGTGATCGACTGCGTCCGCGCCGCGCGGCCGGCGCCTCCTCCGCCGCCGATCGCCGGCAAGTACTTCATCGCCACGTGGGCGCGAAAACTCCCCACGGCAACCGCACACGGGGCCCCGCTGCTCGAGGCCGTGCTGGCGACGGCACCGCCGCCGCCTGACCCGCCTGCGCCGGCGCCCGCGGCGGCTGCGACGCTGCCGCCGGCGGCCGTCCCCGACAGGAACGCGACCGGCGGGTTCTCGATGGCGCGGCAGCTC
Organism: Vicinamibacterales bacterium; assembly: GCA_035571855.1. Taxonomy (GTDB): domain Bacteria; phylum Acidobacteriota; class Vicinamibacteria; order Vicinamibacterales; family CAVVIG01; genus DATNBT01. Next base: position 3,227 of record DATNBT010000074.1, on the reverse strand, counting down.
GGCCTCGGCGTCTCGCGCATCGTCATCGATCCCGGCCACGGCGGACACGATCCGGGCGCGATGGGCAACGGCGTCTCCGAAGCCGAGCTCGTGCTCGACATCGCGCTTCGCGTGGAGAAGCTGCTGTCGAAACAGCCGGGAACTGAAGTCGTGCTGACGCGGAAGACCGACGACTTCGTGTCGCTCGCCGAGCGGACGGCGCTCGCGAACCGCGAGTCCGCCGATCTGTTCCTGTCGATTCACGCGAACGCGAGCGAGGACGGCAGCGTCCGCGGGATCGAAACCTACTTCCTGAACTTCGCGAACAACCTGAGCGCCGCGGCGGTGGCCGCGCGCGAGAACGCGGCGTCGGGCCAGTCGATGGGCGCGCTGCCCGATTTCGTCAAGGCCATCGCGCTCAACAACAAGCTCGACGAGTCGCGCGACTTCGCGACCTACGTCCAGCGGTCGATGATCGAGAAGCTGCGCGCCACGAACAAGACGACGAAGGATCTCGGCGTGAAGCAGGCGCCGTTCGTCGTGCTCATCGGCGCGGCGATGCCCAGCGTGCTGGCGGAGATTTCGTTCGTGACGAACCCGCAGGAGGCGAAGCTGCTGAAATCCTCAGCGTACCGGCAGCGCATCGCCGACGCGCTCTTCGCCGCGATCCGGAAATATCAGACGTCGCTGCACTCGATCAGTGGTCAAGCGGCTTCCGTGAGCGAAGCAGAAAAAGAATTCCCGCAAACACCGCACCTGCCAGCAAAGCGACCGCCACCAGCAGGCCCGTCAAGCCAAGCGTCTTCAGAAGAACGCCGGCGAGCCCGGTCGGATCCGTATCCGGAGCGATCCGGACAATGATCGGCGCCTGATCTACCACTCTGAACTCGTGAAGGCCAGCTCCGCGAGCGTGCGGACGGCGATGCCGCTCGGCCCTTTCGGCAGGTAGGGCTTGCTTTCTTCCGCCCACGCCGTGCCGGCGACGTCGAGATGGACCCACGGCAGCCCGCCCGTGAATTCCTTCAGGAAGAGCGCCGCCGTGATCGAACCGGCCGGACGGCCGCCGGTGTTCAGCAGGTCCGCGATGTCGCTCCTGATCTGATCTTTGTATTCGTCGAACAGCGGAAGCGGCCAGACGCGGTCGCCGGCCCGATTGGCCACGCGACGAACGAGCTCGGACCACCTGTCAGGATTGCCGAACAGCCCGCTCGTGATCTTGCCCAGGGCGGTGACGATGGCGCCGGTCAACGTGGCGACGTCGACGAGATGCGTCGCGCCGAGCGTGCGCGCGTACCACAGGCCGTCGCCGAGAATCAGCCGTCCTTCCGCGTCGGTGTTGATCACCTCGACCGTCGTCCCCTGTGCGCTCTTGAGCACGTCGCCGGGCTTGATCGCGCGTCCGCCAGGCATGTTCTCCGTCGTCGGCACGACGCCGATGACTTTGATCGGCGCCTTCAGCAGCGCGATCGCGCGCATCGCGCAGACGACCGCCGCGCCGCCGGCCATGTCGTCTTTCATGCGCTCCATGCCTTCGGCCGGCTTGATCGAGATGCCGCCGGTGTCGAACGTGATGCCCTTGCCGACGAGGCCGAGGACGGGCGATGCCGGAGCGCCGGGCGGATCGTGGCGGATCACCATCAGCCGGGGCGGCTCGCCGCTGCCGCGCGCCACGCCGAGCAGCAGGCCCATGCCAAGCGACTCGATCTGCTTCTCGTCGAGGACTTCGAAGGACAGTCCGGTGCCGCCGACGATCGCTTCCGATCGGCGCGCGAACTCGCGGGGGGTGAGCGTGTTGCCCGGCTCGTTGGCCATGCCCTTCGCCAGGTTGCTGCACTCACCGAGCAGCCGCCCACGCGCGACAGCAGCCGAGCAATCGGCTTTGCCGCCGAGAAGCGTCCACGACGGCGCCGTTCCCGGCGGCACGTCGCTCGTCTTGTAGCTGCCGGCGTTGAACTCCGACAGCGTGAGCCCTTCAGCGACGGCCTGGCTGACTTCGCGTTCGTCCGCCCCGCCGGCTCGAATTGCGAAAGCGACGCGCGCGATCCGCCGCTGTTTCAGCGCCAGTCCGGCCGCCGCGGACGTCTTCCGCGCGAGATCGCCGCTGAAGTCCCCGGACCGGCCGGCGCCGACACACGCGATGCGGCGCGTCTTCCACGACGCATCGGCGATCGGCGCGAAGAAGATCTCGTAGAGCTTTCCGGACAGTTCTTTCGTCGTCAGCGCGCGCTGGAGCTCACCGCCGGTCGCCGCATCGAGACCGGAGACGGACGCCGCGGTGTCGTCCTCGAACCACGGCAGCACGACGACATCCGCGTCGGCTGCCGTCAGGGGCAGTTGCGAGTAGACCATCCGTCCATTATGGCAATAGAATGGCCGAAAGTATGAAGAAGTCGCTCGTCGCCTTCATGCTGGCTGCGGTCGCGGCGACCGCATACGCGCAGAAGACGGCACCGTCGAAAGACAAAGCGGAGAAACCGTCGCTCAAACTCACGGCGCGGCCCGCGCTCGGCATGTCGCCCCAACGCGTCGTTCTCACCGCCGATCTCAACGGCGGACCGAACGACTCGGAAGACTTCTACTGCCCCACGATCGAATGGGACTGGGGCGACGGCACCATGTCGGAGTCGACCTCCGACTGCGAACCGTACGAGCCGGGCAAGAGCGAAATCCGCCGCCGGTTCACCACGGATCACATCTTCCGCGCCGGCAACTATCGCGTGGCGCTGCGGCTGAAGAAGCGCGACAAGATGGTCGCGTCAGCCACGGTCAACATCGAGATCCGGCCCGGCATCCGCGATCTCTAGCTCGAACTTCTCTCCGGTGAAGCGGTAGACGCGCACGTCCGCCGCTTCACCCGTCAGTCCCACAATCAGATGCAGATGGTTCGGATACGTCCACGCCTCCGCGAGGTCCGTCTCCGACGGCACGGCCGCCGAATGCGGATGGGAGTGGTAGAAGCCGACGACGTCCAGTCCCGCCGCGCGTGCTTCGCGGCTGGCGCGAATGTGATCAGCGGGATCGACGAGAAAGCGATTGGGATTTCCGGAGAGGTTGTTGGCCGCGACGGCCGACGTGATGGCGCCTTCCGATCCGATCAGGACGCCACAGCATTCCGAAGGGGCGGCCGCGCGCGCATGAGCAATCACCGCGTCGCGAACCGCCCTGGGAAGAATCACAGCGTCTCGACGATCATCGCCGTGCCCATGCCTCCGCCGATGCACAGCGCCGCGATGCCGTACCGGAGTTTT
>DATNBT010000073.1:0-3390 GCA_035571855.1 Vicinamibacterales bacterium | reverse complement strand
GTCGTGCCGGCGGTGATGTCAGCCATCTACGGCGGCGCGTTCGGCATCTTCCCGATCGCGTGGATCGTCTTCGCCGCGATCCTGCTCTTTCGCCTGGCGGTCGACACGGGCAAGTTCGAGATCATCAAGGACTCGGTCGGCGGGCTGACTGACGATCGCCGGCTGCAGGCGATGTTCATCGCCTTCTCGTTCGGCGCGTTCATCGAAGGCGCGGCGGGTTTCGGCGCGCCGGTGGCCGTCTCGGGCGCGATGCTCGCGGGCCTGGGCTTCAATCCGTTCTACGCCGCGGGCATCTGTCTGCTAGCGAACACCGCGCCCGTCGCGTTCGGATCGATCGGCATTCCCGTCACGACGCTCGCGAACGTCACCGGGCTGCCGGTCCTCGCGGTCAGCGCGATGGTCGGCCGCCTGTGCGCGATGATCTCGATCATCATCCCGGCCTATCTCATCGTCGTGATGGCGGGACGGAAGAAGGCGATGGAAGTGCTGCCGGCCATCGTCGCCTGCGGCGTCTCGTTCGCCGGCGTCCAGTTCGCCGTCTCGAACTTCGTCGGTCCCGAGCTCACCGACATCGCGAGCTCGCTGACGTGCATCGTCGTGATGGTGTTCGTGCTGAAGCTCTGGAAGCCGAAGAACATCATGCGGCTCGAGGGCGACCAGCCGGCGTCGCTCACGCTCAAGAAACACCCGGGCCGCGACGTCTTCATCGCGTGGAGCCCGTACCTGCTGCTGGTCATCTGCGTGCTGCTGGTGGGCGAGGCGTCGATCAAGCCGAAGATCAACCACTTCGCCGACAGCCTGATCCCCGCGTCGCTGCCGACCGTGCCGGAGACGCCGCGCAACGCGACCCGGTTGATGGTGCCGGGCCTGCACAACCTGATCACGCAGATGCCGCCGGTGACGAAGGCGCCGGCGCCGTACGGCGCGCTGTTCGAGCTGAACTGGCTGAGCGCGTCGGGCAGCGCGTGCTTCATCGCCGCGATCCTCGCGGCGTTCGTGCTGCGCGTCAGGCCGGGGCAGTTCGTGCAGACCTACATCCGGACGTTCCACCAGCTCGCGAAGGCGATGGTGACGATCGCGGCGATGCTCGCGCTGGCGTACCTGATGAACTACTCGGGCATGACGTCCACGCTCGGGCTGTCGCTTGCGGCAACCGGCGGCGCGTTCCCGTTCTTCAGCGCCGTCGTCGGGTGGTTAGGGGTTTTCCTGACCGGCAGCGACACGTCGGCGAACGCGCTGTTCGGCAACCTCCAGGTCGTGACGGCGAACGCGTTACATCTCAATCCCGTCCTGACGGCGTCGGTCAATTCCGCGGCCGGGGTGATGGGGAAGATGATTTCTGTTCAAAGTATCGCCGTCGCCGTCGCCGCCACGGGCATGTCACGCGACGACGAGAGCCGGCTGTTCCGGTTCACGATCAAGCACAGCATCTTCCTGATGGTGATCGTGGGTCTGATTTCGATGCTCTACGCCTACGTGTTCCCGCAGGCCGTCCCGGCGCCCTGACACATCCAAATAATCGAATTGATAGGAAATTCGCCGTGATTTCGTAAACGGCGCATCTCTAATACGTTGACACTATGTCAACGCGGCATTACTTTACCCTGCTGGTTTCAGGACCCTTCCTTAATTCTCAGGAGGCAGTGTGGTTAAAGCGTTGAAGACGTTGGGCATGTTCATGTGCCTCGTCCTGCTGCCGACTCTTGCGTTCGCGCAGGCGTCGATTACAGGCGTGGTCAAGGACACGTCCGGGGCAGTGCTGCCCGGCGTCACGGTGGAAGTTTCGAGTCCCGCCCTCATCGAAAAGACACGTTCGGCAGTGAGCGACGGCACGGGCCAGTACCGTATCGTCGATCTCCGTCCGGGCACGTATTCAGTGACGTTCACGCTGACGGGCTTCAGCACCGTCAAGCGCGACGGCATCGAACTCACGGGTTCATTCGTCGCGACGATTAACGCCGACATGAAGGTCGGCGCGGTCGAAGAGACGATCACCGTCAGCGCCGCGACGCCGATCGTGGACGTCCAGAGCGTCCGCCGTCAGACGACGCTGAGCAACGAAGTCCTCACCACCGTGCCGACCGCGCGTTCGTGGGCGGCGACGGCCGTGCTCATCCCCGGCATCACGATTCAGGCCGGCACGAGCGCCGACATTCAGATCACGCCGCAGATGACGGTGTTCGGCGGCGCCGGCGGCCGCAGCAACGAAGGCCGCATGCAGGTCGACGGTCTGAACACGGGCGCCGCGCTCAACGGCGGCGGCGTCTCGACGTACGTCGCGGACATCAGCAACGCGGCCGAAGTCGTGACGACGACGTCGGGCGGCCTGGGCGAAGCCGAAGTCGGCGGCCCGACGCTCAGCATCGTCCCGAAGAGCGGCGGCAACACGTTCAAGGGCCAGGTGTACCTCTCGGGCGTGAGCAGCGGCATGATCGGCAGCAATTTCACGCAGGCCCTGAAGGACGCGGGCCTCGCGACGCCGGGCACGCTCATCCAGCAGTGGGACTACACGGGCGGCGTCGGCGGCCCGATCGTCAAGGACCGTCTCTGGTACTACGGCACGCTGCGTGACGAAGGCCAGCACCGCACGATCCCCGGCATCTTCCCGAACCTCAACGCCGGCGACCCGACGAAGTTCACGTACGCGCCCGACCTGACCAAGTCGGCGCAGGGCGCCGAGAGCTTCCAGCTCGCGAGCATCCGCCTGACGACGCAGCTCACGCCGCGCAACAAGTTCAACTTCCATCAGGACCTGCAGTGGCCGTGCAACGGCGCGACGTTCACGTCGACCGGCGACGGCTGCCGCACGCAGCCGACGTCGAACGCGGTCGTCGGCGCGATTGGCCTTGGCGGCCTCGTGTCAACGACCTCGCCCGAGACGACGGGCTATCTCGGAAACACACTGACCACGAACGATCAGTTCACGTGGTCGTCGCCGGTGACGAACCGCCTGCTGCTCGAAGCCGGCCTCGGCATCTATCGTTCGGCGTGGGGTCCGTTCGAGCAGCCGGGCAACGCGACGCGCGGCCTCGCGCGCATCACCGAGCTCGGCGCGCAGAACTTCAACGGCACGCCGATCGGCGCGGGCCTGGCCTACCGCTCGGCCAACTGGGCGCAGGACTGGGACAACCCGAACACGTGGCGCGCCTCGATGTCGTACGTGACGGGCGCGCACAACTTCAAGGTCGGCCTCGTGGGCGGCTATCTCGTCGAAGACATCCAGAACCACGGCAACGATCTGAACCTGTCGTACAACTTCCTCAACGGGAAGCCGACGTCGCTGGCCGAAAGCCTGCGCGTGTTCACGCAGAGCGATCGCGTGCGGTACGACGCGATCTACGGACAGGATCAGTGGACGCTGGGCCGCATCACCCTGCAGGGCGCGCTGCG
>DATNBT010000072.1:0-4214 GCA_035571855.1 Vicinamibacterales bacterium | reverse complement strand
ATCGACATCGGCGCGCATACGGGAGATTCGACGGTGCCGATGGCCCTCGCGGTTGGCCCGGGGGGAACGGTCTTCGCGCTCGAACCGAATCCTTATGTCTTCAAGGTCCTCGACGAGAACGCGCGCCTGAATCCATTAGCGACGCACATAGTGCCGCTGATGTTCGCGGCGATGCCCGAGGACGGCGAGTACGAGTTCGAGTATTCGGACGAGGGGTACTGCAACGGCGGCTTTCACGGGTCCACGAGCGCCTGGCGGCACGGACACTTTTCACGACTTCGCGTGCACGGAAGAAATCTCCTCGCCTATCTCCGCGAAACGGCGCCCGAGGCGTTGCCCCGTGTGAAGTTTGTCAAGATCGACACCGAAGGATTCGACCGCGCCGTCTTCAACAGCCTGATCGATCTGATCCGGCAGTCGCGGCCGTACATCAAGACCGAGATCTACAAACACATGCCGGAGGCCGAGCGGGCGGGGTACTTCGGCGATCTCACGGCGGCCGGATACCGGCTGTTCAAGTGCGGGGACATCGAGCTCCGCGGCGAGCCGCTGACGGCCGCGTCCGATCTCTCGAAGTGGCGGCACTTCGACGTCTTCGCCGTGCCTGATTAGCGCGCCAGCGCCGTCGCCTGCGCCAGGTTGCGGAGCGCGGTCGCGTTCTTCGGATCAATCTTCAGCGCCGCGCGAAATTCAGGAATCGATCCGCGCAGATCGCCCTGCGACGCGAGCGCCGCGCCGAGCAGGTTGTGCGCGTCCGCGCTGTTCGGCTCGAGCTCCAGGGACGTGCGGGCTTCGGCCGCCGCCGCCGGCGCGTTCTTCGCCGTCAGCTCGCGCTCGGCCAGCGCGCGGTGCGCCTGCGCGAGCAGGATCTTTGCCGGAATCCGGTTGGGCAGATCCGGCCCGGCCTCGAGGAACGCGTTCATGACGGCGATGCCTTCTTCAAGCTTCCCCTGCAGCAGCAGCTCGGTCCCCAGTCCCGCGCGCGCGTCGGGATAGTCGGCGACCGCGAGCCGCAGCTGCTCGGTCGCGTGCTCGTGATCGCCGGCGCCCATCAGCTCGTTCGCGTAGGCAAACCGCGCGCGGCCCTGCGGCCGGCGTTCGACGACCGTCCGCCACAGCGTCACCGGCGACTCGTAGTCGCGGTTGCGCAAAACCGTCCGGACTCCGAGCGCCGTCACGACCAGCGCGAGCACCGCGATCGCGACTCTCTTCCGTGCGAGCCGTTCGAACCTGATCGCCGTGAGCACGACAAGGACCGACAACGCCGCAAGCGGAAGGTACATCCGCCGCTCGGCGCCGACTTCGCTGACGATCGGAATGAAGCTCGAGGTGGGGGCCAGCGTCAGGAAGAACATCGCGCCGAGAAATCCCGCGACCTGGCGGCGCGCCAGCGCCCACACCGTGAGGCCGAGCAGCGCGAGCACCAGCAGCGCCTGCGGCAGGACATCGAGCATGTGCAGCTGCCGTGGGAGTCCGTAGTCGACGACGAGCGACTGCGGCCAGATGGTGAGCCACAGGTACCGCGCGATCATCTGCGCCTGGTTCAGGGCATACGTGAACGGTCCGACCGCCGTGCCGCCGACGGTCGAGCGCGGCCAGTGCGAGATGATCAGGGCGAGCTCGATCCACGTGGCGGCGAGGCCGATGTAGAGGCCTTTCCGCTTCGACCACGCCTTCGCGAACGAGTCGTACTCGAAGACCATATCGTAGAGCACGACGGCGATCGGCGCGACGGCCATGGATTCTTTCGTCGCCATACCGATCGCACAGGCCACGACCGCCGCGACCGTGAACCGCCGGATCGACCAGTACAGCGTCAGAAGAAAAAACAGCGCCATCAGCGACTCGGTCCGCTGCGTCGTGTAGTCGATGGTTTCGCTGAGCAGCGGGTGCACGACCCACAGCAGCGCCGGAGCGAAGGCGATCGCGTTGAGGCTCGACTCCTTCGCGCCTTTCAGCCGCCGCGCCGCCGTCCGCTTGACGATGCCGAAGAGCAGCAGCGCGCACGCGATGTGGATCGCGAGGTTCACGACGTGGTAGCCGCGCGTGTCGAGCATGCCGTAGCCGTAGTTCAGGGCGAGCGAGAGATTGACGACCGGCCTCGCCGCGACGGGCGTTTCCGCCGGCGGGTCGAGCGACGTGGACAGATCGTGGATCGTCTGGTTCGTCGTGATCGCGACGTCGTCGTCCCACACGAACGGCGCGTCGAGGGCGTTCCAGTAGATCGCGACGGCGACGACGGCGAGAATGGCGAGGGCAAGTTTCCGGGACATCGGCTTCAGCAGACCCGAAGGTCTGCACTACTATACCCACGCATGAGGCGGGCCGCCGTTCACGCGCTGTATCTCGGGCTCTCGCTGCTCTTCGCCAGCCGGTTCTTCCAGCTTCTCCATCCCACGAGCTTCGCGATCACCGAAGGCGATCCGATGCTGATGAACTGGACGCTGCAGTGGGTGTCGCACGCGCTGGTGCACGACCCGCGCCACCTGTTCGGCGGCAACACGTTCTATCCGTACGCGCACGCGGCCGTGCTGACCGACACGATGCTGCCGCTGGCGATCCTGAACGTGCCCGTCCGGTTGTTCACCGGCAATCCGTGGGTCGGCCACAACCTGCTGATCATCCTCGCGTACTACCTCTCGTGCGTGTGCGGCGCCTGGCTGGTACGGGAGACGACCGGTTCTGAGACCGCGGCGATCTGGGGCGGCATCTTCTGGGGCTTCCTGTTCTTCCGCGTCCATCACATCGGCCACCTGCAGATGCTGTCGTTTCAGGGCATTCCCGCCGCGGCGGCGTCGCTGCTCCGGTTCTGGAAGTCGCCGGGCGTGAAATCCGCGCTGCTGTTCGCGGCGATCTTCGTCCTGCAGGCGCTCGTGAGCTGGTACCTGGCGTTCATCATGGGCGTGGTCCTGGTTGTGATGGCGCTCTGTCATCCGTGGCGGGAGACGTTCGGGCTGGCGGCGCTGAAGTACTACGTGCTGATTGCCGGCGTCGTGGCCGCGTGCATCGTGCCTGTCGCCATGCCGTACCGCGCGGCGTTTGCGGACAGCACGCTGGCCGAACGCGGGAGCCTCGTGGATAGTTTCGGCGACGCGGTCCATGTCGCCGACTTCGTCACCCCGCCGACGCCGACGCTCGCCGGCCAGTTGATCAAGGACAACAAGTACTGGATATGGGGGGAGAACACCTTATATATAGGTTGGGTCCCGCTGTTGCTCGCGGCGCTCGCGGCTGTGTTGGGCGGGATAGTCGGGACGGGCAGGGCGGGCGGGACGGGCGGGACGGCCGGGATGGTGATCACCGGGCTCGCGCTCGTCGTCACCGGCTACGTCCTCGCGCTCGGCTTCGTCTCGCCGTCGCTGCACATCTCGCTGCCGCTCCATTACATCGCACGCGCGTTTCCGATGGTCGCCGGACTGCGGGCGACCCAGCGCTTCGCCATCGTCGTCTACATGGGAATCCTGCTGCTGTCGTCGTGCGGACTCGCGGCGCTGGTGCGCGGCTGGTCGGCGCGGGCGCAGGCGGCGGCGTGCACGGCGGTCTGCGCGATCTTTCTGCTCGAAGTGTTCCCGTTCAACCTGCCGGTTCACGCCGACAACGTCTACCAGGTCAGCGCGCCCGATCGGGCGATCGCCGCGTTTCAGCGGTCGCGCTCGACACCGCTCGTCGTCCTGCACCTGCCGATCAACTACTTCCGTGAGCCGTATCCGGTGTCGGAATCGATCTACATGCTCGACTCCACCGCGCACTGGGCCAACATCCTCAACGGCTTCAGCGGCGGTGTCCCGCGCGGGTTCATGGATCGCATGACGACGTTGAACAGATTGCCGGCGCCTGAGGCTGTTCAACTGCTGCGGGACCTGAAGGTGGATGTCGTCGCGGTGCACCGCGGCGCTGCGGACAATTCGGTCTTGCGGGACTTCTTCGAGAAGCAGCCGTGGGCAGAGATAACTCCTCTGCCCACGGGCGAGTACCTGGTGATGATCCGGCGGACGTCCGGCTAAAGCCGGACGCTACGAAATCGGACGCTACGAAACCGGACGCTACGAAAGCTAATCGTGCACGGCCGCCGGCGTCATCTCTTTCGCCGGCTTGCGGCTGCGGATCCACGACTGCAGCTGCGCCATGTAGGTGTAGACGACCGGCGTCAGATACAGCGTCACGAGCTGCGAGAAGAGCAGGCCGCCGACGACGACGAGGCCGAGCGGCTGCCG
>DATNBT010000071.1:0-16567 GCA_035571855.1 Vicinamibacterales bacterium | reverse complement strand
GATCAGGCCCTCCTCCCAGTCGTTCACGTACACGCCCGCCGTGATGTGCATCGCCGAGACGAGCACCGTGCCCTCTTTCACGCCGCTGTCGCCGACGATCTTCGCGACCTCGTCGGTGATGCGGATGAATTCCTGCCGCTTCTTCGTGTTGAACCAGAGATAGTCGGTGTGAACGCGCATATGAATTTCTGCATCTGGTCATCTGGTCATCTGGTCAGTTGTCAGTTGGTCAGTTGGTCAGTTGGTCAGTTGACCAGATGCCGCACTGCCGACCTTCACAAGACCAGCGCCGCGTCCGCGTTGAGATCCGCGCGCGCGAGCACGCCGGTCTGGAGCTTTCTCAGGCCCGCCGCCGCAATCATCGCCGCGTTGTCGGTCGACAACGCCATGCTCGGGACGAAGGTCGGCATCTCGCGCTGTTCTCCGTGATACGCGAGATCGGCGCGCAGCCGGCTGTTCGCCGAGACGCCGCCGGCGACGCCGATGCTCTTTGCGCCGAACCGCCGTGCCGCATCGAACGCGCGATCGACGAGCGTCGTGACGACCGTCCGCTGGAAGCTCGCGCAGATGTCGGCGATTTCCTTCTCCGACATCGGCCCCGCGGACCGCTGCTCGCGTTCGCGAACGAAGCGGAGCACGGCGGTCTTCAGTCCGCTGAAGCTGAAGTCGAGATCGCCTTTCAGATGCGGGGCGTTGCGATCGGCATGCGTCAGCCGTGTGCCGGGGAGCCGAATGGCGCGATCGTCGCCGGTTTTCGCGAGCTTGTCGATGATCGGACCGCCCGGGTATCCGAGGCCGAGCAGCTTCGCGACCTTGTCGTACGCCTCACCGGCGGCGTCGTCCCGAGTGCGGCTCAGCAGCTCGTAGTGTCCCGGCCGATCGATCAGATACAGGCTCGTGTGACCGCCCGAGACGACGAGCACAATCGACGGCAGCGGCAGCTCGCCGTTCTGCAGCACGAGCGACTCGATGTGACCGGCGAGGTGGTGCACGGCCACGAGCGGAAGACGTGTCGCCGCCGCCGCGGCTTTCGCGAACGAGACGCCGACGAGGAGCGACCCGACGAGTCCCGGCCCCTGCGTGACCGCTATCGCTCCGAGGCCGGCCCACGTCGTCTGCGCCTGCTCGAGCGCGCGATCGACGACGCCGCAGATGTCGCGGATGTGCTGGCGCGACGCGAGCTCGGGCACCACACCGCCCCACTCACGATGGATGGGCACCTGCGACGCGACGACGTTCGACCGAATCGCCCAGGGGCGCGAGACGTCGCCGGTCTCTTCAACGACCGCGGCGGAGGTCTCGTCGCACGACGTCTCAATTCCCAGAATGCGCACGAGCGAGTGACTCGATGTACGGCGGCCTGAAGATGCCGCGTTCGGTGATGATGCCGGCGATCAGCCGATTCGGTGTGACGTCGAACGCGGGATTCCACACGTGCGCGCCTTCCGGCGCGAGCCGCGAGCCGCCGACGTGCGTGACTTCCTTCGAGCTGCGTTCCTCGATGGGGATGTGCTCGCCGTCCGGCGTGTTCAGGTCGATCGTCGAGAGCGGCGCGGCGACATAGAACGGAATCTTGTGCTCGCGCGCCAGCACCGCGACGCCGTACGTGCCGATCTTGTTCGCCGTGTCGCCGTTGGCGGCGATGCGGTCGGCGCCGACCACGACGAAGTTGACCTTGCCCTGACGCATCAGCGCGCCGGCCATGTTGTCGGTGATGACGGTCGTCTGAATCCCGTCGCGAACCAGCTCCCAGGCGGTCAGCCGCGCGCCCTGCAGGAACGGCCGCGTCTCGTCGGCGAACACCGCGACGGTCTTGCCGCTTTCCACGGCGCCGCGAATCACGCCGAGCGCCGTGCCGTACCCCGCCGTCGCCAGCGCGCCGGCATTGCAGTGCGTGAGGATCTTCGCGTCGGCCGGAACGACTTCGGCGCCGAACGCGCCCATCGCGCGGCAGCTCGCGACGTCTTCGTCGTGAATCCGCTGCGCTTCGCGATCGAGGCGATCCTTGATCTGATCGACCGACTCGCCGGCCTGCGCGGCCGCGCCGAACGTGCGCTTCATCCGATCGATCGCCCAGAACAGGTTGACGGCCGTCGGACGCGTGCCCGCCATCAGATCGCAGGTGCTCTGGAATTCCGCGGCGAACTTCTGCGTGCCCGTCGCCTTGCTCTTCCGCATGCCGAGCGCGATGCCCATCGCGGCGGCCACGCCGATCGCCGGCGCGCCGCGGATGACCATGGTCCTGATCGCGCGCGCCACTTCGGCGGCGGTCTTGCAGCGGACGTAGACCTCCTGCGCCGGCAGCTTGCGCTGGTCGATCATGACGACGACATCGTCTTCGCGGGCGATGGTGGGAAGCATCCCGACGATCTTAGAGCAAGCGCGCGTCGAATGGTAAGGGCAGGAGCGTCTTCAGCCGGTGCGTCGCGTGCTCAGCCGAAAGATTGGCGAGCACAATCTCGATGTTGCCGCCGAACTCCCAGAGAATCTGGCGGCATGCGCCGCACGGCGGCGTCAGCGCCGGCGTGTCCGCGACGATCGCGATTCGGGTGAAGACGCGATGTCCTTCCGAGATGGCCTTGAACATCGCCACGCGCTCGGCGCAGATCGTCAGGCCGTATGTCGCGTTCTCGATGTTGCAGCCGGTGACGACGGTGCCGTCGGCGGTCTCGAGCGCCGCGCCGACCTTGAAGTTCGAGAACCGCGCGTCGGCGTTCTCGCGCGCGCGCCGCGCGGCCGAGACGAGATCCAGTTCGTTCCCCCGCCCGCGCGTCCGGCGCGGGCCGAGACGGCGGTCGCCTTTGCGTCGGTCGCCGTCGGACCGGCCGACGTCCCTGACGCGCCGATCGAAGCCGCTCCGGCGGTCCGGCTCGACGCGCGCCCGGCGATCGTCGAGCATCAGCCGCATCGAATCGGTCCGCCGCACGCCGTTGACGACGTGGGTGACGCGCGAGATCTGGTACAGACGTCCGGTCAGCGCCTGGATCTCCTGATCGGCGTGGCAGGATTCGGCGGCGGTCGCACTCGCCCAGTGCCGCACGGCATAGAACGTGTTCGGCGACGTCTCGTCGCGGACGATGTCGGCGCGGCCGTAGCCCTTCCTCGCCATGATCGCGGAGAACTCGCGCGCGATCTCGACGAAGGCCTCCTGTTGGCCTTCCGCGACCTCGACCATGGCCACCGACAGGCGGCCTTCAGGGGAGCCGGCCAATGACGCCCTCCAGGAGCGCGATGAACTGCCCGCGCACGCGCCGCGCGGTGTCCATCACCTCGTCGTGATTGAGCGGGTGCGGCAGCACGCCCGCCGCCATGTTCGTGATGCACGAGATGCCGAGCACGTCGATCCCCATGTGACGCGCGGCGATCGCTTCAGGGACCGTCGACATGCCGACGGCGTCCACGCCGATCGTCCGCAGAAACCGGATCTCCGCGGGCGTCTCGTAGCTGGGCCCGAGCAGCGCGGCGTACACCCCGTGCGCCAGCGCGACCCCGGCAGCCTTCGCGGCCTCGTCAGCCAGCGCGCGCAGCCGTGAAGAATATACGGCCGACATGTCCGGAAAGCGCGGCCCGAATCGATCGTCGTTCGGTCCGGCCAGCGGGTTCTGGCCGGTCAGGTTGATGTGGTCGTCGATGGCCATCAGCGCGCCTTGCGAGAACGAGGTGTTCACGCCCCCGGCGGCGTTCGTGAGAATCAGCTGCTTGACCCCGAGCCGCCCCAGCACCCGCGTCGCGAACGTCACGGTGTGAGCGTCGAACCCTTCGTACAGGTGGCAACGGCCGGCCAGCGCCGCGACCAGGTGCCCCTGGGTCTTTCCGATGACCAGCCGCCCTTCATGGCCCGGAACAGTCGATACGGGCCAGTTGGGCAGCGCCACGTACTTAATAGATGTAGCGTCCGTGAGGGAGCCGGCAAAGTCGCCGAGGCCCGAGCCGAGGACAATCGCCGTTGAGGGAAGGGTGCCGACGCGAGCCCTGATCGCATCGGCTGCCGCCTGCACCTTTTCGAAATACGCCATTTAGAGGAGGAACCCGGCGATGGTCGCCGTCATGAAGTTGGCGAGGGTGCCGGCGAACATCGCGCGCTGGCCCAGTCGCGCCAGATCGTGGCGCCGGTTCGGCGCGAGCGCGCCGATGCCGCCGATCTGGATGCCGATCGAGCTGAAGTTCGCGAAGCCGCACAGCGCATAGGTCGCGATCGTGAAGGACTTGGGATCGAGCGCGCTCTTGAGCGGACCGAGCTGCGAATAGGCGACGAATTCGTTGATCGCCATCCGCGTGCCGAGCAGGTTGCCGACGACGCCCGCGTCGCGCCAGGGGACGCCCATGCTCCACGCGACCGGCGCGAAGACCCAGCCGAAGATCTGCGGCAGGCTCAGGTGGACCAGACCGAGCAAGGCGTTCACCAGCGCGATGAGCGCCAGAAACGAGATGAGCATGGCCCCGACGTTCAGCGCGAGCTGCAGGCCTTCGCCCGTGCCCCGCCCCGCGGCGTCGATCACGTTCACGTCGGTGTTCTCCACCTCGAGCCTCACGCTCCCCATCGTCTTCGGCGTGCCGACTTCGGGCACGAGCATCTTGGCCATCATGATCGTGCCGGGCGCGGTCATGATGACGGCGGTCAGCAGGTGCTTCGCTTCGATGCCGAACAGAATGTAGGCGGCCATGACGCCGCCGGAGACGTGCGCCATGCCGGACGTCATGACCGTCATCAGCTCGGACTGCGTCATGTCCGGCAGGAACGGGCGGATCGTGAGGGGCGCTTCGGTCTGCCCCATGAAGATGCTGGCGGCGACGTTCAGCGATTCCGCGCCGCTCGCGCCCATCACGCGGTGCATGAGGACGGCGAACGCGCGCACGACGACCTGCATCACGCCGAAGTAATAAAGGATGGCGAAGAGCGCCGCTATAAAGATGATGGTCGGCAGGACCTGGAAGGCGAACATGCTGGCCTGCTGCGCGCCCGCCGGACCGAGCGCGCCGATCATGACTTTCGTCCACACGCTCGAGTCGCCGAGCGCGCCGAAGACGAACGCGGATCCCACGCTCGAGAATCCGAGCAGCTTCGTGATGTAGATCCCGAGCGTCGTGAACAGGCGCTCGCCGGCGCTCGTCTTGAGGACGATGATCGCGAACACGATCTGCAGCCCGAGCCCCCACGCCACAATGCTCCATCGGATCGCGCGGCGGTTGGTCGAGAACGCGACCGCGATCGCCAGGATCACGATCGCCCCGAACAGCGGTTGCAGCACCCCGGGCATCAGCGCACCTCCCCGACGATCAGGGGTCGCCGGGCCGGTGGCTCGTCGCCAATCACGATGGCCCGTTTAATCAGGTCGAGCGCGGCATCGAGGCGCGCTTTCTCGCGGTAGATGACGTCCAGTACCGCCTCGCCGGCGCTGACTTTGCTGCCCGGCTTCGCATTCACGATGATGCCGACGGCGGGATCGACGGCGTCCTCGACGCGGTCGCGGCCGGCGCCGAGCGCCACCGAGGCGCGGCCGATCAGTTCGGCGTCCATGCGCTGCACGTAGCCGTTGCGGTTCGCGTGCACGAGATGACGCTGCTTCACCTGCGGCAGCCGCGACACGTCGTCCACGACGCGGGGATCGCCGCCCTGTACTTCGATGATGCTGCGGAATTTCTCGAGCGCCGAACCCGAGTCGATGGCGTGCTGCGCGAGTTTCTTCGCGTCGGCCGGCGTCTTCGCGACGCGGCCGAGGACCAGCAGCGGCACCGTCAGCGCCATCGTCACTTCCATGAGATCGGCCGGGCCCTGCCCGCGCATCGCTTCGATGCACTCGACGACTTCCACCGCGTTGCCGACGGCGCGGCCGAGCGGCGCGTCCATGTCGGTGATGATGGCCTGCGTCTTCACGCCGGACGCGTTGCCGATCGCGACGAGCGACTCGGCCAGCCGCCGCGAGTCGGCTTCGGTCTTCATGAAGGCGCCGCTGCCCGTCTTGACGTCGAGGACCAGCGCATCGATGCCTTCGGCGATCTTCTTGCTCATGATCGACGCGCTGATGAGCGGAATGCTTTCGATCGTCCCCGTGACGTCGCGCAGCGCGTACAGCTTCCTGTCCGCCGGGGCGATCTGCTCGGTCTGCCCGATCAGCGCGCAGCCGGTCTTCTGAAGCGCGCGCAGCATCTCGGCGAGCGAGAGACGCACCGAGAAGCCGGGAATCGACTCGAGCTTGTCGAGCGTGCCGCCGGTGTGTCCGAGACCGCGGCCCGACATCATCGGCACCGGCAGCCCGCACGCCGCCGCGACCGGCGCGAGGATGAGCGACGTCTTGTCGCCGACGCCGCCCGTGCTGTGTTTGTCGACTTTGATTCCCGGAATGCCGGACAGGTCGACGCGGATCCCCGACTTCACCATCGCGTCGGTCAGCCACGCCGTTTCCTGCGGTGTCATTCCGCGCAGCACGATGGCCATCAGGAGCGAGGACGCCTGATATTCCGGCCACGTGCCTTCGGTGACGCCCGAGACAAAAAATGAAATTTCCTCGCGGGACAGGGCGCCGCCGTCCCGTTTCTTGATGATGATGTCGACCGCGCGCATCGGAGCGGGCAGTATACTTCGGGAATCCATGTCTCAGGCGTCTCAGCTCTCCCCGGAACTCGCGCGGGGCCTGCTGCAACTTGCGCGCGCCCTGCTCGCCGCGGCGCGCAACTGGACGCTCTATCCGCCCGATCACCCGACGGTCAAAGCGTCCGTCGCCAGGCTGTCGGACGCGATCAAACAGACGGCGGGCGGCGCGATCTTCTCGATCGGCATCACGCCGCAGACGCTGCTGATCGAAGACGCGGCCGCCGATCAGGGGCAGTCGAGCATCGCCGAAGCCGCGGCGATGCTGCACGATCACGACCTCATTCGCATCACGCTCGTCGGCGAGGTCCCGCCCGAGGCGGTGCACGCGCTGCTGCAGCTCCTCTCGTACGATCTCGCCGAACGCCGCGCGAAGGGCGGCCCCGCGAAGATCTGGGAGACCGACGGGCATCCGTCGATCCAGCTCGAACAGATCGACTACGCGAGCCTGCTCGCGCGCCAGGAGGGCGAAGTCGCCGAGCCGGCCAGGCGCGACGATCTCTGGAAATCGATCGTCCTGTCGATCACGAACGCGCTGACGGTCTTCGACGAAGCGGCCCAGCAGCGCATCCTCGCCATCGCCGGCAGCGCGCCCGACATCGGCGACCTCGCGACGGCCGTCGCCGCGCCGCGCTGCACCATCGACGGCTCGCCGATGATCACGTCGCAGGCGGCCGCCGTTCTCGCCGCGTACCGGCACCTCACCGGGATCGTTTCGGCCAAGGCCGCCGACCGCCTCCCCGAGGTCATGAACAACCTCGCGACGGCGTCGCTGCAGCTCGACCCCCACGTCGTGATGCAGGTCCTGCAGACGGAGGACGATCCGAAGGCGACGACGCAGCTGGTGAAGGGCCTCGCCGGGGCGTTCGACGACACGAAGGTCGCGCAGCTGCTGGCCACGGCGCTCGCGATCGACGGAACGGCCTCCGACCGGCTCGCGACGATCTTCAATACGATCGCGCCCGACGAAGATCGCAAGCAGCGCGTCATGACGCTGACGCGCAGCATGCTCAGCGAAACCGACTTCGGCAGGGCCAGCCAGTTCCAGACGCTCTGGTCGTCGATGGAGGAACTGCTCGTCACCTACAACGACAAGCCGTTCGTCTCCGATGCGTACCGGACGGCGCTCGACGGCGTCGGCGGGCGCGCCGAACGCATGGCGACCATCGACCTGCCACCCGAGATCAACGACTGGATGACGAGCCTCGGGCAGGAGAACGTCCGCGCGCTGTCGGTCCAGATGCTCGTCGACCTGATGACGATCGAGACCGACGCGAAACGCGCGGGCGAAATCGCCGAAGACCTCGAAGCGCTCGGCGAGGACCTGCTGATGGCCGGCGCCTACGAAGACGCCAAGTCGGTCGTCAACGCGCTGGTCGCGCGCGCGACGACGCAGAACGCCATCGGCCGCGACGCGTGCCGGCAGGCGCTCGACCGCCTCGGCGAGTCGCTCGCGATGAGGGAGACCGCCGCGCTCATCGGCGACGTGGACGAAGCCGGATGGGACGCCATCAGGACGGTCATCACGAAGATCGGCGCGCCGACGATCGCCGCGCTGATTCCCGCGGCCGTGTCGGAAAAGGAAACGCTCGCGTCGAAGCGGGCGTCGACGACGATCATCGGCTTCGGCAAAGGCGCCGTCTCGCGGCTCGCGCCGCTCATCGCCGACGATCGCTGGTACGCGCAGCTCGCCGGCGCGAACATCCTCGGCGCCATCGCGTCGCCTGAAGCGGTGCCCCTGCTCCAGCCGCTGCTCCGCAAGAGCGATCCGCGCGTGGCGCAGGCCGCCGTCGCGGCGCTCGGCAAGATCGACGACCCGGCCGCGGCGCGCGCGGTCCAGACCGTGCTCCGGGCGGCGACCGGCGACACCCGCAACGCCGTCATCAGCGCGCTCGTCGCGGACCGCGATCCGCGCGTCGTGCCGATGCTGGCCCGCGTGATCGGCGAGAGCGAGCCGCTCGGCAAAGATCACGACGTCGTGCTGCAGACGATCGACGCCCTCGCCGGCGTCGGCAGCGACGCCGCGGTGCCCACGCTCGTGACGATGGCGAGGGTGAAGAAGTTCTTCGGCGGAAAGAAAGTGAAGAACGTGAAGGAACACGCCGTCGACGCGATGATCCGCATCGGCGGCACCAAGGCCGGCGCCGCCATGGATCAGCTGGCGCAGACCGGCGACCGCGGGTTAAAGAAGATCCTCGCGCAGAAGCGGCGCTGACACATGGACGCCAGGAAGTCCGAAGAACTCGTGCGACGGCTCGCCGCGGCGGTGCGCGGCACCGAGCTGTACGCGCCGAATCACCCGCTCGTGCAGCGCGGCATCGACGCGCTCGGCGCCGCCGCGCTCGAAGGCCTCCAGGCGCAGCCCGCGATCGTCGTCGCCTTCATCGAAGGCGACATCATCGTCGACACGGCCCGCCTGCCGAAGGGCAACGCCACGATGGTGGGGTTCGCGCGCGACCTGCGCGAACGCGACGTCGAGAAGATCACGCTCACCCGCGGCCTGACGAAGGACGAAGTGCGCGCCTTCATCGGCGTGCTGAGCGACCGGAAGACGCCAGGCTCGCTCCACGATCGGCTCGCGACGAGGAACATCCGGCACGTGCAGCTCGGCAAGGTCGTCGTCGAAGAGACCTCCGATCAGGAAGCCGGCATCGCCGCCGCGCGCAAGGTCTATTCGAGCGCGGTGGAAACGGCGGAGACGTTGTGGCAGGCGGCCAAAGCCGGAGACAAGCCCGATCCCGGCGCGGCGCGCAAGATCATCGACGGCCTGGCGAAGCTGGTCACGCAGGATCGCACGTCGCTGATGGCGCTGACGGCGCTCAAGAAGTACGACAACTACACGTTCACGCACATGGTGAACGTGTCGGCGCTGGCCATGGCGCAGGCGCGGGCGCTCAACCTCGACGGCAACCTGCTTCGCGAGTTCGGTTTCGCGGCGCTCATGCACGACATCGGCAAGGTCAACACGCCGCTCGAAGTCCTGAACAAGCCCGACAAGCTCAGTCGCGAAGAGTTCGAGATCATGAAGCGGCACGTCGTCGACGGCGCGCACATCCTCCGCCGCACGCCCGAGATGCCCGCGCTCGCGCCGATCGTCGCCTTCGACCACCACCTCAAGCAGGACCTGACCGGATATCCGGAGAAGATCGGCAGCCGGAAGCTGAACCTGTGCACCATGATCGTCAGCATCGCCGACGTCTTCGACGCGCTGCGGAGCACGCGGCCGTACCGCAAGGGCCTCGCGACGGATCGCATCCGCAACATCATGGGCGAGCAGGGCAACCCGGCGTTCAACCAGACGCTGCTCAAGCGTTTCGTCAACCTGATGGGCCTGTTTCCGGTCGGCAATCTCGTGCGGCTCAGCACCGAGGAGCTCGCGGTCGTCACCGCCGAGCACCCGACCGACCCGTTCCGGCCGCAGGTGAAGATCATCACGGACGCGAAGGGCAATCTGCTCGAGGCGCCGCTGCTGACGAACACGTGGGAGCTCGACAGCCGCGGCGAACACACGCGCGCCGTCGTCGAAGCCGTCGATCCCGAAGAAGCGAACATCGATCCGCTGAAATTCCTCGACGCCACTCCCCCGCCGGCTCCATGAGCGACCAGGACAACGACGTCGAGCTGCTCGGCGCTGAAGAGTCCACGCGGATCATCGACCTCGCGCGTGCGTGCAAGGCGGCTGCGCGCGCGGTGCTGCTCTATCCGCCCTCGCATCCCGCGATCGCGGCGACGCTCGGCCGCATCGTCCAGACGACATCCGCCGAGTCGCTCCGGCACTCGCTCAAGATCACCGTGCTCCCCGACCAGCTGCAGATCGACGGCCGGAAGATCGCGCGCGAGGACCAGGCGGTGACCGACCTCGCCGTCCTGCTGCACGATCACCTGATTGGCGAGATGGTCATCCAGCCCGGCGGCGATCGCGAGGCCTGGCTCGCGTTCCTGCAGCTGCTCGGACGCTCGTCGGATTCGATTCGCTCGGAAGGCGGCATCGCGCGCGTCTGGACGACGATGGCCGGCAGGCACATCGAGCTCCGCGAGATCGACTACAGCGAGGTGCTGCGCGAGCGGAAAGGCGGCTACTCGGCGGCGTGGGACTCGATCATCAAGAACTGCCTCGAAGGCATGGCGTCGTTCGACGACAGCGCGATGGCCGAGTTCCTGGCGATGGCGGGCGACGCCGAGAAAGTCGCGGAGCTCATGGCCGCGATCGAGAACTCCTCCTCGGGCACGATCGGCGCCAAGAGCGCGGCCGTGATGCGGATGATTCGGGGCCTGCTGCAGGCCGTGACGCAACGGAGTCCGGAGCAGCTCGCGCCGACACTGGGCAACGTCGCCACCGCGGTCGGCCAGCTCACACCCGACATGGTCATGGGGCTGCTCACCGACGACGCGGCCGAGTCGAACAGGAGCGCCACCGACCGCGTGATGGATGCGGTCCTGAGCCACATGCCGGACAAGGCCATCGCCGGCTTCGTGTCGCGCAACGTCATCGCCGACGGCACGGCGACCGATCGGCTCGCCCAGGCCTTCCAGGCGCTCGTCAGCGATACGACGGAACGTGAACGGCTGCTGACGCTCACCAAAGACGACGTCGCGGCGTCGCCGCTCGGCAGCACCGACGGATTCGACGGCGTGTGGAGCGCGGTCGCGGAAAAGCTGCTCAAGTCCTACTCGGACAAGCCCTATATCTCCGACGCGTACGCCCGCGAGCTCTCGAGCGCGCGCACCCAGGCGATTGCGGTCGAACGCGTCAGCGACGATCCGCCCGAACGCGTGACCGCGTGGCTCTCGACGGTCTCCACCACGGCCGTCCGCACGCTCGACATCTCGCTGCTGCTCGACCTGCTCCGCATCGAGCAGAACGACGCGCGCTGGGGCGAGCTGATGACGCCGGTCGTCCGGACGCTCGAAGATCTGCTGCTCGTCGGCGACTTCGACGCGGCCCTCAGCCTCATCGACGTCATCGCCGCGGCCGCCGCGGGCACGGGCACGAAGGAACGGCGCCAGCACGCGATGATCGCGATCGACATGATCGTCGCCGGCCCGATGATGCAGCACATCGTCATCCACCTCGGATCGGTGGACGACCAGCAGTTCGGGCGCGTGAAGTCCGTGTGCCTGAAATTCGGCGAGGTGCTCGTCAAGCCGCTCGCGGAGGCGCTCGCGGCCGAGACGCGCGGCGCGCGGACGCGCGAGCGGCTCACCGACATCCTGCTGGCGTTCGGCGCCGTCGCCAAGCGCACGATCGAGCGTCTCAAGAACTCGGCGAACGCGGCGGTCCGCAGGACGGCCGTCCAGCTGATGCGGCAGTTCGGCGGCAGCGACGCGCTGCCGGAGCTCAAGGAACTGCTCGACGACACGGAGCCGCAGGTGCAGCGCGAAGCGGTGCGCGCGATTCTCAACGTCGGGTCGGACCAGGCGTTCCAGATCCTCCAGGAAGCGCTGAAGACCGGCAGCGAGCAGTCGCGCAACGCGATCATGCAGTCCATCGGATCGATTCGCGACGAGCGCGCGACGCCGCTCGTCGTCTACATCGTCCGCAACGTCGACTACAAGAAGCTCACGTCCGTGTATCTGCGCGCGATCGAGCAGCTCGGCGCGCTGAAGGATCCCGAGGCCGTGCAGCCGCTGGCCGAAGCGTTCCGGCGACCGGGCGAATGGTGGGCGCCGCGCCGGACCTCCGCGCTTCGAAGCACCGCCGCCGCCGCGCTGGCGCGCATCGGCACGAACGAAGCCTTCGCCGTCCTCGAGGAGGCGGTCAACACCGGACCTCGCGGCCTTCGCAACGCCGCCCGTCCGCACCTCCGCAACCGCCGGCCGCCGCCCGTGCAGGGAGCCGCCTGATGGCCGCGCCGCGCATCCAGATGGCGGAGGAGCTCCTCCGCTCGCTGTCGGCGACGCTGCGCTCGCTGCAGCTGTATTCGAAGGGCCATCCGATCATCAACCGCAACATCAGCGCCCTGTCGACGTCCATTCAGCTGCTGCATGCGATGGAATCGGCGATCGTCATCGGCATCGTCGGCAACGAGATCATCGTCGACGACACGCCGGTCTCGAAGGCGGATGTCCTCGGGCCGGTCACAAAGCGCCTCCGCGACGCGGGCATCGAGCGGATTACCATCGAGCGCGGCGTCACCGGCGACGAGCTGACCGGGTTCGCGGAGGCGGTGGCCGCGCTCGAACGCCTCGACACGGCCGGCGACGCGGCCGGCGCGTTCAGCGACTTCAAGCACATCCGCGTCGGACGCGTCGTCGTCGAGCAGAAGGTCGACGCGGACGCCAGCGACATGAGCACGATCCGCAAGATGTACTCCGAGGCGGTCTCCATCGCGGGGAACGTCTGGGACAGCGCGCAGACCGAAGGCAAACCCGACGCGACGCTCGCGCGGACCATGATCGACGGCCTGGCGCAGGCGGTCGCGCAGAACCGGACCGCGCTCCTCGCGCTGACGACGCTGAAGAACTACGACAACTACACGTTCACGCACATGGTGAACGTCTCGATTCTCATGATGGGCCAGGCGCGCGCGCTCGGCATCGACGGCTCGCTGCTGCGCGAGTTCGGCCTCGCCGCCCTGATGCACGACATCGGCAAGGTGCGGACGCCGCTCGAGGTCCTGAACAAGCCCGAGAAGCTGACCGACGAGGAATTCGCGATCATGAAGCGCCACGTCGTCGACGGCGCGGAGATCCTGCGAAGCACGCCGGACGTGCCGGCGCTGGCGCCGATCATCGCGTTCGAGCATCACCTGCGGGTCGACGGCACGGGCTACCCGACGGGCGTGAACCGCCCGGCGCTGAATCTCGGGACGATGCTGTGCGGCATCGCCGACGTGTACGACGCGATGCGGTCGCAGCGCGCGTATCAGCAGTCGTTCCCGACCGATCGCATCCTGCAGGTGCTGAAGAAGAACGACGGCGCGCAGTTCGATCAGAATCTCGTCCGCCGGTTCGTCCAGCTGCTGGGCATCTATCCGGTCGGCAACTACGTGAAGCTCGACACCGGCGAAGTCGCGGTCGTCCGCCAGGTGCACGCGCCCGATCCCTATCGCCCGCAGGTGCGCGTGCTGTTCGACAGGACGGGCGCGGCCGTCGAGACGCCGTTCGACCTGAACCTCTGGGAGGCGCCGCCTGAGAGCGGCGTGCCTTCCGCCGTCGTCGCGCCGCTCGACCCGGCCGACTATCCCATCGATCCGTTGACACAGGTGTGATGCGTTCATTCGTTCTCGCGGCCGCCGCGGCCGCCGGCGTCAGCGTTCTTCTCGCACAGGCGTCGGCCCAGATCCAGCCGACCGCGCCGACGGGCCCCGGCGCGCCAAACAGCACGATCGGCTACACGACCGACGAGTCACGCGTTCGTGCCATCGAGCCGCCGGATCGTCGGCTGCCGCCGGAGGCCGACACCGCGCGGATCAAAAAGTTCTCGTTCTTCGCGTACGGCGACACGCGAGGCGGGTCCGCCTCCCAGGGCCAGCCGGCTCCCGACGGACAGATCCTTCAAGTCGCGCACACCGCCGTCATCGACGGGATGATTTCGAAGGCGCGGGAGCTCGCATCGACGCCGTTTCCGGTGCGCTTCGTCGTGTCGTCCGGCGATGCGGTCCTCTACGGGCCGAACGGCAGAATGTGGAACGTGAGCTACATCCCGCTGATCGAACGGCTCACGCGGGACGCGGGCCTCCCCTTCTTCTTCGCGCCGGGCAACCATGACCTGACGGTCAGGGCCGTCGGAGACCCGTCGCGCGAACAGGGGCTGAAGAACACGCTCGACGCCATGGCGAAGCTGATGCCTCCCGACGGATCGCCGCGGCGGCTCGACGGCTACGCGACGTTCTCGTTCGGCTACGGCAACTCGTTCTTCGTCCTGCTCGATTCCAACATCGCGAGAGACGAGAAGCAGTTCGCATGGGTGACGCGCCAGCTCGAGACGCTCGATCGGTCGCGCTACCGGAACGTGTTCGCGGTATTCCACCATCCGGTGTTCAGCTCAGGACAGCACGGCGGCCGTACGCTCGAGATCCCGTCGGCGGTGATGCGCGAGCTGTACCTGCCGCTGTTCCGCAAGCACCACGTGCGGATGACGCTCACCGGCCACGATCACCTGCTGGATCATTTCGTCGAGCGTTACGACGACGGCGGCCGGACGTACCGTATGGATCACGTCGTCAGCGCCGGCGGCGGCGCGCCGACATATGTCTACACGAACGAGCCGGATCTGCAGCCGTACCTCGAGGCCAACGCGTCGCAGCATGTTCGCGTGGAGCATCTGATGAAGCCGGGCCGTACCGTCGCCGAGAACCCGCATCACTTCGTCGTCATCCGGGTCGATGGCGAGAAGGTGTCGCTCGAAGTCGTCGCGGCGCCGGCGCCTGCCGTGCCGTACAGGCCGTACGGCCGCGAGCGCGTCGATTTGAACCGATGACGTCGAGGTTCACAGCCAGGGTGCTCAGCATGGTCCGGCGGATTCCAGCGGGCCGTGTCGCGACGTATGGAGACATCGCGCGGTTTGCCGGGTTTCCCGGAGCGGCGCGGGCTGTCGGCAACGTCATGCGCACGTCTAAAAGGCAGGACGTCCCGTATCACCGCGTGATCGCCGCGGGCGGGCGGCTGGGCGGCTACGGGGGCCGCGAGGTGCTGAAACGTGCGCTCTTGCTCGCCGAAGGAGTGACCGTCGTCGGCATGCGGGTGCGTTCGCTCGACCGTTTCCGGTGGAAACCGGGCCGCACATCGTCGAACTAACGGCAGCGCCGTTGCGTATCCCGAACCGGTGAGGCAACGCGACACGCGATCCATCCCGTCTAAGTCAATGACAGTGCAGGACGCAGAGCCGCCGGATCTGGTCACCCGCTGTCAGGCCGGTGACGTCGACGCGTTCGCGGAGCTCTACGCCAGACACAGCGCGCGCATCTACGCCCTGACGACTCGCATGGCCGGCTCGCCGGACACGGGAGAAGACCTGCTGCAGGAGATCTTCCTGCAGGCCTACCGGAAGATCGGCGGGTTCAAGGGCGAGGCGGCGCTGGGCACCTGGCTCTACCGCCTGGCGCTCAATCATTGCCTCGACTTCGTTCGCAGCCGGCAAGCGAGGATGGACAAGGCCACGGCGGCAATTGACGACGAGGCTCGGGCGCCGGCGCTCATGGCGAGGCGCGAGCAGCCGGTGGAGCGCATCGACCTCGAGCGCGCGGTGCAGCAGTTGCCGGAAGGCTGCCGGGCGGTGTTCGTGCTGCACGACGTCGAAGGCTACGAGCACCGCGAGATCGCGAAGATGCTGGGCATCGCGGAAGGCACGTCGAAGTCGCAGGTGTTCAAGGCGCGGATGAAACTGCGGGCATTGCTGACATGAGTGCACCCCATCCCGACGGCGTCACGCTGAACGACTTCGTCGACGGACTGCTCTCCGCCGTCGAGCGCGACGACATCCGCCGCCATCTCGCCGGCTGCGCCGACTGCCGGTCGCTGGTCGAGAGCCTGCGAGAGGTGAAGTCGTCGGCGGGCGCGCTCCCGCCGGTGCAGCCGCCGCGCGAGGCGTGGGATCGGATCGAGCGCCGCCTGCGTATGGAGCCGTCGCGGCGGCGCGTGCCGCAGTGGGCCTGGCTCGCGGCCGCCGCGTCGATATTGCTTGTCGTCTTCCTCGGGTACAGACAGATGACGATCCTCCGCCGGCAGACGTCCATCGCGCAGGCGGCGGCCTCGACCGATCAGGCCGAAAACGCCGCGACCGCGCAGTTCGTCGAAGCCGAGCTCCGGCAGGCTGAAGATCATTATCAGAAGGCGATCGCGGCCGTCGAACAGCAGATCTCGACGAGCGACAAGGCCTCGCTCGATCCGCAGACGGCCGCGACGCTCGCGAAAAATCTCTCGGTCATCGATCAGGCCATCAGCGAAAGCCGCGCCGCGCTGCGCGCGCAGCCGACGAGCGAGCCGGCCCAGGCGAGCCTGCTCGAAAGCTTCAAGGCGAAAATCGCGCTGCTGCAG
>DATNBT010000070.1:0-2785 GCA_035571855.1 Vicinamibacterales bacterium | reverse complement strand
GCAAGCGGAATCGCGAAGCCGCACGCGAGGCCGGCAACGCCGGCGATCCCCACACGCCTCCCGCGATGCCAGACGAGCGCAGGCGCCCACACGAGAAGCGCAATGCCGCCCTGATACTTGAACAGCGTCGCCGCAGCCGTGCACACGCCGGCGACGGCGGCGAGGAGACACGCGCGGGCGGGATCGTCCTGCCGTCGGCATCCGACCACAAGAAGCGCGGCGACGGCGAGCGGACAGTTCAGCACCAGCTCGGTGTTCGCCGCCTGCGTGTTCGGCGCGAACCCCGTCACCGACAGAAGGACATACAACAGCCCCGCGATGCCGGCATCGGCGTCGCCCGTCAGATTCACTGCGAGTGCGGACAGCGCGACGGCCGTCACCGCGACGAGAGCCGTCACCACCAGTCGAACCGCCTGCAGCGCGTACGCCCCCGCGATTCTCTGCACGGCCGCGTACATGTACACGATGCCCGGCGGCTTATGGTCGACGGCGTCCGCGTACATGACGCCGCCGCTCAGCACTCTCGCCGCAAGCGCGGAGTACGTCGCTTCGTCGTTTGAGTAGAACCGATCGCGCCACCCGGGCGCGCGCAGGATGAGCGTTGCCGCGATGACGAGCAGCAGCCCGCGCGCAGTGGTGGCGCTCATGTCGGTCCGACATTGTCCCGCATGTGGCCCAGGCATCGTTCGGACGCCACACATATGTCACGCAGGATTGTTCAGCCCGGTCGAGTAACATGCTCTCGATGCACGGTCGACTCGTGATCACGGGCTGCGTGGCCGTCGCCGCCTTTGCCGTCGCGCACGCGCAGCAGCAGCCTCCGACCTTCGGCACGACCACGCGCACTGTCGCCGTCTACGCCACAGTCACGGACGCGCAGGGACGCCTGGCGACCGACCTCACGCGCGACGACTTCGAAGTCGACGACAACGGCGTCAAACAGGCACTGACGGTCTTCTCGAACGACGTGCAGCCGATCACCGCCGTCATGCTGCTCGACCGCAGCGGCAGCATGAAGCCCAATCTGGATCTGGAAGTCCGCGCCGCGGAGACGTTCATCCGCTACATGGCCTCAGACGATCGGCTCCGCATCGGCAACTTCGGAAAGAACATCGTCATCGAGCCGGAGGATTTCACGTCGGACCGCGATGCGCTGCTCGCGGTGATTCACGGCGATCTGCAGACCGACGGCCCGACGCCGCTCTGGAACGCGATCGACCGCGCGATCGACAAGCTCCTGCTCGAGAAGAGCCGGCGCGTCGTCCTCGCGCTGAGCGACGGCGTCGACGAGCCGCTCGACTTCAGCGGCAAAGCCAGGTCGATGAAAGACGAGATGAAGCGCGCCGAGGACAGCGACATCATGATCTACGCCATCGGCATGGAAGGCCTGGCGCCGTTTCAGCAGGGCGGCGGAGCCGGGGGCTTCGGTGGACGCGGGATCCCGATGCCGCAGCGGCGCAACGAGCAGACGATGCAGAAGCCCGATGAGGGCATGGCGAAGATCGCCGCCGCGACCGGCGGCGGCTACTTCGAGCTCACGTCACGCGGCGACCTGTCCGGCGGCTTCAATCGCGTCATCGACGAGCTGCACCACCAGTACGCGCTCGGCTTCGCGCCGCAGAAGCTCGACGGCAAGCTGCACGACCTCACAGTAAAAGTGAACAAGCCCGGGTACACGGCCCGAGCCCGCAAGCGCTATCTCGCGCCGCGAAGCTAGTTCACCTGCTGCCAGGCCTGCTTGTAGCGCTGCATCGCGCCGTCCCAGTCGCCAGCCGCTCTCCGCGCATCCGCGTCCGCGAGGAACGACTGCGCCTGCGCGACGTTCCGGCCCGCCGACTGGGCGACGCCGATCGCGTCGCTCGCGAGCTGCCGCGCGATGCTCAGCAGCTGCTGGATGACGCCCGCGACCGCCGGCGGCGGATTGCTGATCTTCAGCAGCTCGCCGATGCCCTGCCGCAGATCCTCGAACGCCTTCTGGCCCTGACTCGTCAGGTGCGACGCGTCCCGCCACAGTGACGGATCAAGCGCGTCGTTGATTCGGCCGATGGCGTTGTTGATCAGCCCCGCCGTCGCCGGACTGGCGCCCGGCAGGAGTCCGGCGAGGACGTCGCGCGCCGCGGCCGTGCCGCCGCTCAGCGAGCTGACCGTCATCGTGCCGTTGACGAAGGCGATCGTGTAGTTCACGCCCGACGCTCCGCTCGGAACAATCGGATACGTGCCCATCGGACTTGCCGGCGTCGCGGTCGTCGACAGCGTGACCGGCGTCGCGAGGCTGGCGACGGTGTCGCCGTTGACGAAGCCGGCGTACGACGCCGTCAGCGGCGGCAGCGGGAATCCCTGCGTCATCGACTTGTTGTCCGCGGTGATCGTCAATGGCGCTCGGCCGACCGTCAGCGTGCCGCCCGCGAACGCGATCGTGTAGTTCGGGCTCGTCGCACCGGCGACGCTGATCGGATACGCGCCGACCGGGCTCGCGGACGTCGCGATGGTCGACAGCACCGGCGGCGTCGCGAGACTCGCCAGCGTGTCGCCATTTACGAACCCGCTGCCGGACGCCGACAGCACAGGCACCGGCCCGCCGTAGGTCTTCGACGCGTCGTTGGCCGTGATCGTCAGCGCCGCGCGACCGACGGTCAACGTGCCGCCGGCGAACGTGATCGTGTAGTTCGGGCTCGTCGCACCCGCGACGCTGATCGGATAGGCGCCGACAGGGCTCGCGGTCGTCGCGATCGTCGAGAGGACGGGCGGCGTCGCAAGACCCGCGAGCGTGTCGCCGTTCACGAAC
>DATNBT010000069.1:0-5817 GCA_035571855.1 Vicinamibacterales bacterium | reverse complement strand
GACGAGCTCGCGCAGCGGCGCGACGTCGCCGCGGATCGAATACAGCCCTTCGGCCACGACGAGGCGGTTGCGCTGATCCTTCGGCAGCCGCTCGAGCTTCTTCCGCAGGCTCTCGGGCGAGTTGTGCCGGAACGCCACGACCTGCGACGTCGTCTGCCGCGTCGCGTCGTAGATGCTGGCGTGGCTGTCGCTGTCGATCAGGATCACGTCGTCGGGGCCGCAGAGGCCGCCGATGACGGACAGGTTGGCCTGGTAGCCGGTGCTGAAGATGAGCGCGTAGCGCTTGCCGGACCACTCGGCGAAGTCGCGCTCGAGCCCTTCGTGCAGCGCCATCGTGCCGTTCGCCGTGCGCGAGCCGGTCGTGCCGGTGCCGTAGCCGACGATCGCTTCGCGCGCCGCCGCCATCACCTCGGGATCGAACGTGAGCCCGAGATAGTTGTTCGACCCGAACATGAGGGTCGGGCGTCCGCCGATGACGATCTCGCACGGACCGAGGACTTTCTCGATGACGGTGGAACCGGGGCTCGCCGTGCCGGCCTCGAACTCGGCCCGCTTGGCGTCGATGGCTTTCAGCTTGTCCAGCAGATCCTTGCGCTTCTCAGCCAACGTTTAGACTCCAGAGGCCTTTCTCGTATTGCGTTTTCGTTTCCGAGCGGCGTACCTTGCCGCTCGTCGTGCGCGCCACCGTGCCGCTCGGCACGAGCACCACGTCATCCACCACCAGGCCGCAGACGTCCACGATCCGGCGGCGGATGGCGTCCGTCAGGACTTCGGCCGGCACCGTCCCGCTCGGTTCGGCGACGACGACCGTCCTGTCCGGGCCCGCGCCGCTCGTCGTGCCGAAGGCGACGACCCGCCCGCGCCGGATGCCGGCCAGGTCGGCGACGCCCCATTCGAGATCCTGCGGGTGATATTTCCGCCCGTTGACGATGATCAGATCTTTGGCGCGGCCGCAGACGAACAGCTCTCCGTTGGACAGGTAGCCGAGGTCCCCGGTAAAAAGCCGCCCGTCGCGTATGGCCCGCGCCGTCGTTTCCACATCATTGTAATAGCCGGGTGACACCGACGGCCCCGACAGCACGATTTCCCCGATATGGCGATCCGGCAGCGACCGGCCCGCGTCGTCGACGATGCGGACCTCGTGGCCGGGCAGCGGCAGCCCGCAGGCCACCACTGAGACGGTTTCGGCGCGCGTCCCGTTGGCGTGCGTCGCGATGCGGTTGACGGTGACGTCGTCGGCGATGAGCCGTTCGACTTCGAGCCCGCGCCCGTGGGGCGCCATCGTCGCCGCGAGGACGATTTCCGCCATGCCGTAGCTGGGGAGGAAGCTCGTGTCGCTGAACCCCGCCGAGCGGAACCGGTCCGCGAACGCGGACAGCGTGGAGGCGTGAATCGGTTCGGCGCCGCACCCGGCGACGCGCCAGCACGAGAGATCGAGGTCCGCCAGGTCGGCGTCCTTTACGCGGCGCACCGCGAGGTCGTACGCGAAGTTGGGCGCGAAGCTGATCGTCGCGCGGTACTTCGAGATCGTCCGCAGCCATTCGACCGGCCGTTTGACGAACACCTCGGGCGCCATGATGACGGCTTCGGCGGCCATGTACAGCGAGCCGAGCGCCATCCCGACGAGGCCCATGTCGTGATAGAGCGGAAGCCAGCTGACGGCGACGTCGTGTTCGCGCGCGTTGACGCCGCGCGGGCCGGAGAAGGCGCCGATGTTGGCGGCGAGGTTCCGCTGCGTGATGACGACGCCTTTCGGCGTCGCCGTCGATCCCGACGTGAACTGCACGAACGCGACGTCGTGCGCTGCGGGCAGACGGTCCGGCGTGAGCGCGGGACCGGTGAGCGCGTCGAAGGAGAGAACAGTCGCGAGCTTCGGGCACGACTCGCGCAGCGACTCGATATGCGGGAGCAGCGCGGGCGAGGTGATGACGGCCGTCGCGCCGCACGCCGCGAGCACGCGCCCGGTCGCTTCGAGATAGGCGGGGAGGTCGCTCGTCGTCGCCGGCGGATAGAGCGACGCGGGAATCACGCCCGCGATCGACGCGCCGAAGAGCGTCGTCAGAAACCCCTGGGGATCGCCGACGATGATGGCGACGAGATCCTCGGGCCCGAGTCCGCAGGCGGCGAGCGAGCCCGCGACGACGAGCGCCGCCGCGTAGAGATCGCTGTAGGTGCGGCGCGTTTCCACGCCGCGCGCGCCGACGAAGCGGTAGCCTCTGTCGCCGCGGGCCGCCGCGGCTAGCGCGTCCGGCAGCGTAATCGCGGCGTCCATCAGGCTGTCGCCGCGCGTTCGATCAGTGCCGTGACCTGCGCGACGACCTGGCCCACGGTGCGGGCGGCCGGGACGTCGTTGAGCGGAATGGAGATGTCGAAGCGATCTTCGAGCTCGGCGACCACTTCGAGAATCTGCAGTGAATCGAACCCGAGATCGGTGGCCAGATCGCTGTCGCGGGTCGGATCGATGGGCCGGCGGCTGACGTTTTTGAGTACCTCGATTACGCCGTGCTCGACGTCAGCGGGAGAAGATGCAGCCATAGGGTGACAGTGGCTCAAGAATAGCACCGAACCAAGCAAGGTTTGCGCCACGATGCACTCTTCGAACGCGATATGCTGACGATCGGCATGTATAAGAAAACTGCGTCGATCGCCGTAGCGCTCGTACTCCTCCTGACCGCCGCGTCCGCCTTCGCGGCCGTCTCTGACGCGGAACTGACGCGGACCGTGCAGCGCGAAATCTCGAAGCTCGATTACGGATCGCTCCGTCCGACGGTGACCGTGAAGAGCGGCGTCGTCTCCATCGAGGGAACGGTCGCGAGCCTCTGGCTGAAGGAAGAAACGGTCAATCGCATTCTCAAGGTGCCGGGCATCGAGTCGATCGAGTCGAACCTGATGATCGCGAAAGCGGAGAGCGATCAGAAGCTCGTCGAGCAGGTCGGCCAGAAGATCCGCTCTTACGATCTCTTCACGGTGTACGACAACTTCGAGGGCCGCGTGAAGAACGGCGTCGTCTATCTCGCCGGCGCCGTCACCGAGCCGAAGAAGATGACCGACGTCGTCGAGCGCATCGCGAAGATCAAGGGCGTGCAGGCGATCGACAACAAGGTGACCGTGCTGCCGCCGAGCCAGCAGGACGACCGCCTGCGCGTGCAGGTGGCGAACGCGATCTATCGCCTGCCGGAGTTCGAGCGCTATTCGATGGCCGATCCGCCGATTCACGTCATCGTGCAGAACAGCCGCGTGTATCTGGTCGGCGCCGTCCGCGCGGAGCTGGAGAAAAGAAAAGCGCTGGAGGCCGCGCGCTTCGTCGAAGGCAGCCTCGGCGTCGAAGACCGGATACAGGTCCTGAACAAGTGAGAACTTAGAACTAAGAAGTTAGAAGTTAGAACTCCGAAGTTCTCAGTTCTTACTTCTTACTTCTCAGTTCTCATTTCGATATGCTCACCAGGCCCAGTAGGGTCCGACGCCGCCCGGCGTCGACGCGCCGGCGATCGCGGTGAAGACCGTGCGTCCGTAGAAGAACGGCAGGCCCCAGTCGAATCCGCCGGCCTGCGCGCCGGTGGCTTCCGCAAACACCGAGAATGCCGCGTTCACCTGGTCGACGTTGCCGGCGTTGAAGGCGACCACCGCAGAGGTCCCGTTCCCGCCCACGTGCGTTGCCGAGAACGCGCGCAGCGACGGCGGACAGTAGAAGCCGGTGCTGTTTCTGCAGGCCGGCAGGCCGGTCGTCGCCGCGTCGAGAAAGAAAATGCCGTTGCTGCCGGAGTCGATGAAGCTCTTGTTGTACGTCGTCCCGTTGAACGTCGTCGAGAAATTCCCCTGAGCGTCGACAGTAAGCACCCTCGCCGATCCCAGCTGATTATTCGACTGCGTGCCGATGCCGAAGATCAGCGAGCCCGATGCCGACGCCTGCCCACCGGTCTGCGCAGCGGTCAATTGAATGACGGTGCCGTTGTTGTCGGTGGAAAACCGGAAGACCGGGTTGATCACCTGACTCGCGTTCGCGATCGTCGTCACTTGGCACGTCGTCGGCGTGGGGCACGAGTAATACAACCCGGGATTGGACGATCCCGTGAGCCCGCAGGCGTTTCCGCAGTCGACGATGCCCATGCCGATGCCGAGCACGCCGTTCGACCCGAGATCGTCCGGGTTTTCTTCAGATGAGCCGTTGCTGGAACAGCCGCTCGGGATGGTGCCGAACTTGTCGGTGCCGATCACCTGAATCGGGATTCCGGTGGCCTGTTCGCCCGCGAGCTTCACGTCCGCCGTCTGCACCGGTCCCCACGCGAAGCCGTCGAGAAACGGCAGGCACTCGACAACGGGCGCGCCGCCCGCGCCGGTCTGCTGCGGCAGCGGGATTGTGACGGCGCTCGAGAGGATGCGCAGGCCGTACGATCCGGTGTCGACGAGGATGCCGCCGATCGTCTGGCAGTTCGACGTGCCCGGCACGCAGATCGTCACGCTCGCGAACGGCTGATTCAGCGAGTTGTTCGTCGGCCCGCCGTTGACGACGATCGGCAGCACGTTCGCACCCGACGCCGGAATCGTCGATCCCGACGGCGAGGGCGTCGTCGATCCAGGCTGGCTGCCGCACTGCGGAGAGGAGACCTGCGCGGCGAACAGCAGGAGGCCGGCGAACACCAGGCGCGCCACGTCAGCGCACCACGTCCGGCGTGATCCCCGAGGGCATCAGCGAGGCCACATACGCGACGCCGTACGACGAGTGCGCGTGTCCCGAGGCGCGCACGATCAGCCCGTTCTCGTCGATCGCGACGTGCGCATGCGACGTCCTGCCTGCGCGCCGCGCGGCCGTCGTCGAGCGCTGATACTGATCGAAGTAGCTGCCGAAGAGCTGGCGCAGGTCCGGCGTCCACTCGCCGTCCCACGCGACGCCGAAGACGACGCCGTCGCGTCCGTAGTACTCGCGAATCGTCGTGCCGGTCGGCGACTGCATGGAGTGGACCGTGTACGGGCCGCTGCTCTGGATGCCGACGAGCGCGGCTTTCATGTGCACGCGATCGGTTTCCACCGACGACACCGTGCCGCCGAGCGACGCGAAGGCTGAGGTGGGAAGCGCGAGCGCGAGGAGAACGGCGGAGGTGACCCGGATCATCTGCCGGGATCTTACCGGAATCCGATCAGTGGCGCAGTGAGACGACGTACGCGACGACCGCCCAGACCTCGTCTTTTGTCATCCGCGACTTGAACGCCGGCATGTCGGGATCCTTACGTCCGTTCCACGCCTTGTAGAACACGACGCCTTCCGGATTGCGCGAAATGGCCAGGTTGGCGGGACGGTTCTTTCGATCTTTCCGGTCGACGTTCGGGCCGTCGCCGAGCCCGGCGGGCCCGTGGCAGCCCGCGCAGTTCGACTTGTAGAGCGACTCCCCGTGTTTGAGGACGTCCGGCGTGGAGGCGAGAGGGTTCTTCTCGGTGTTGGCGCCGTCGGGGATGGTCCAGGTGCCCTGCGCGCTCACGAGGGCGCTGAGGAAGAGAAAAACAGCTACCACGGAGGAAAGGAGGAAAGGAGGTTTCAGCTTTTGCGTGTACATATCGTCCTCCGTTTCCTCTTTTCCTCCGTGGTGGAGAGCTACTGCTTGACCAGCTGCCCGCGCATCACTCCGCCGGGGTTCAGCGTCGTGTGGACGTTGAAATAGAAACCGGCCGGGTTGTCGAGGATCGACTGCGCGGTCGCCGCCGGCACCGAGATGCTGTTGCGCGTGAAGCTGCCGGCGCCGTTGGTCAGGACCACTTCGCCGGGCACCGTCGTCGTGTTCACCAGCACCGGGCCGGCGACGCCGGTGGCGCCGCTGTGAATGT
>DATNBT010000068.1:0-3152 GCA_035571855.1 Vicinamibacterales bacterium | reverse complement strand
TCCTTCTTTCGGGCAAAGCCATTGCCACGCGCATCCGGCGAATTCCCCGAAGGAAATCGCACGCGGCAACCTCAGGCGATGACGAAATCCGGAGAAAACATTACAGAACTATGCGGTCTCCGGAGAAAGGCCGTGGAGATCGGGAGGTAACTGCTGTGCTTGACGGCGCTCGGCGATGCGACGTTCGGGGCGACGCGTCAGCCT
Organism: Vicinamibacterales bacterium; assembly: GCA_035571855.1. GTDB lineage: Bacteria > Acidobacteriota > Vicinamibacteria > Vicinamibacterales > CAVVIG01 > DATNBT01. Next base: position 2,948 of record DATNBT010000068.1, on the reverse strand, counting down.
TACGCCGGACGCAACGTGCTCGAAGATGTCCTCGACGGTCTTCCGCCGGTCGAGCTGAGGATTGGTCGTCCGGGTGATCCGCCGCAGCCATCGCGCAACCATATCTTAACGAGTCGCAAGAGGGATGCCGGTTTTAGACGTCGTTGAGCCAGCCCCGCATGTGCGCGTAACGGACGACGTCGGCGCGACTGGCGAGGCCGAGCTTCTGTCCCGCGTTCGCCTTGTGCGCCTCGATCGTCTTGACGCTGACGTTGAGCTGCGCGGCGATCTCCTTGTTCGAGTGTCCGAGCGCGACGAGCCTCACGACCTGCTCCTCGCGCGGCGACAGTCCCCGCACCGTGGCAGCCGCCGACGTCGACTGCGAACGCGGACGCTGCAGATCGCCGACCTTCGACGCCAGCGTGGGATCGATGTAGTGTCCGCCTCCGGCCACCGTATGCACGGCGCGAAGGAGCTCGTTCGATCGGCTCTGCTTCAGCACGTAGCCCGACGCACCGACGCGCATGAACTCGTGGACGTACGATTCGTGCGCGTGCCGCGTGAGCACGAGCACGTCGGTGTCCGGACAGCACTGCTTGATCGAGGACGTCGCCTGGAATCCGTTGAGACCCGGCATCGTCACATCCATGACGACGACGTCGGGATGGAGCGCCTGCGTCTGCGCGACGGCAGCCGTGCCGTCGGCCGCCTCGCCGACGATTGTGATTTGGGGATCCGCGGAAAGAATCGCGCGCAGGCCTTCCCGGACGGTTTCGTGATCCTCGGCCAGCACTACACGGATGGTCGACGTGGCAGTCATTCCGCGAGCATACAATAGCGACGGCGCCGCCGGCGCGCACGACGCGCGCAAAAATTATTGTTGAGCTTCCGCTGTAAAGGTACAGTCTGCGCATGCCGTCGAGGAAGAAGAAGCCGTCCCCCGACACCTCCGGCGTCACGATAGTCGGCGTCGGCGCGTCGGCCGGCGGCCTCGAGGCCTTCTCCACGGTGCTCCAGGGCCTTCCTGGAAATCCCGGCGTCGCGATCGTCTTCGTGCAGCACCTTGCCCCCGATCACGAGAGCGCCCTGGTGCCGCTGCTCTCCGCCCACACGCCGCTGCCGGTCGTGCAGGCGACGCAGGACGTGGAGGTCGAGGCGAACAAGGTGTACGTCATCCCGCCGAACACGCAGATGGCGTTGACGGGAACGACGCTGCATCTGAGCAGACGTCCCGACGACCGATCGCAATACACGCCGGTCGACGCGTTCTTCTCGTCGCTCGCCGAGTCGGCGGGCCCGCGGGCGATCGGCGTGATTCTGTCCGGCACGGCGTCGGACGGCGCGCTCGGCATGCGCCAGATCAAGGGCGCCGGCGGGATGACCATCGTCCAGGCGCCCGAAACGGCGAGATACGACGGCATGCCCCGCGCGGCGATTGCGACGGGCATGATCGACCTCGTCGTCCCGCCGAAGATCATCGGCGCCAGGCTGGCCGACTTCGCCGGTCACGCCTACTCGCGGGCGGCCGAGCGGCGGCACGACGAGCTGCCGATCGGCGACGAGGAACTGCAGCAGGTTTTCGAGGTGCTTCGGCCCGTCAGCGGCGTGGACTTCCGCCATTACAAGCTGCCGACCATCAAGCGGCGACTGTTCCGGAGGATGGCGCTTCAGCGTCTGAGCGAGGTGGGTCAGTACATCCGGCTGCTCCGGAGCGAGCCGGCCGAAGTGCGGAGCCTGTACCAGGATCTGCTGATTCACGTCACGCGCTTTTTCCGCGAGCCGGAATCGTTTCACGCGATGGCGCGGGACGTGTTTCCGGCCATCGTGCAGGGCCATGGGCCCGAGCGGCCCATCCGCGTCTGGGTCTCGGGCTGTGCCACGGGCGAAGAGGCGTACTCGCTCGCGATCGCCCTCGTCGATTACCTGCAGCAGCAGCAGATCGACGCGCCGGTGCAGATCTTCGCGACCGACGTCAGCGACACGGCGGTCGAGCAGGCGCGCCTGGGCGTCTTTCCCCAGAGCATCGAAGGCGACGTCGGCCCCGATCGGATCCGGCGCTTCTTCACCAGACACGACGGCGGCTACCGCGTGACGAAGACGATCCGCGACCTCTGCGTCTTCGCGCGTCAGGATCTCACCAAGGATCCGCCGTTTTCCCGGCTGGATTTGATTCTCTGCCGCAACGTCCTGATCTACATGGACGCCGTGCTGCAGAAGAAGCTGCTGTCCGTCTTCCACTACGCGCTCAACCCGAACGGCTTCCTGGTGCTCGGCCAGGCCGAGAGCGCCGGCGCACAGGGCACGTTGTTCACGCTCGTCGACAAGAAGTACCGCGTCCATCGCCAGAAGGACACGACGGCGGCGCCGGCGATGTCGTTTCCGGCCCTGGCGCACAACGCGCCGGCGAAGAAACCGCACCGGGAGCCGGTCCCTGTCGAGGCACTCCTGCAGACGGAAGTCAGCCGCGTCATCCTCGATCGGTTCTCGCCGCCCGGCGTCGTCGTCGACAGCGACATGCAGATCGTGCAGTTCCGCGGGCAGACGGGTCCGTACCTGGAGCCGGCACCCGGCGACGCGAGCCTGAACCTGTTGAAGATGGCAAAGGACGGCCTGCTCTACGGGCTGCGGACCGCCATCCACGCCGCGCGAAAGACACGCGACAGCGTGCGCAGGACGGGCCTGCAAGTGCGATCGGGCGGCAGGTGGAAGCCGGTGAGCCTCGAGGTGGTCCCGCTGAACGCGAACGGCCGCCTGCACTATCTGGTGCTGTTCGACGACGGCCGCCGCCCGGCGCCGCCGAAACAGAAAGCCGAGCCGCCGGCGAAGAATGCCGCGACGAAACGAGCGAGCAAGGCGCAGGTGGATTTCCTCCGCCGCGAGCTCGCCGCGAGCCGCGACTACCTGCAGTCGATCATCCAGGAGCTCGAGGCCGCCAACGAGGAACTGCAGTCGGCGAACGAGGAGATCCT
>DATNBT010000067.1:0-3543 GCA_035571855.1 Vicinamibacterales bacterium | reverse complement strand
GTCGACATCTGCCGGTGCGGCGCGCCCCGGGAAGCAGATGCCGTTGTGTCGGACGATCCCGTCCGTCCGGCCTCGCCTGCGGGACCAGCCCCACCTGCTCTACCCGTCCCACCCGCCTATCCCGTCGCCGCAGCGGCACGGCCACTTGGTGCCGTTGGCTTCGCGCTCCGCGTGGTCCTGGCGATCGCCATGGTCGGCGGTGCGGGTTACGCGTGGTACGAGTGGAGTCGCGACGCCGCCGAGCAACAGCAGGCCTCGATGGCGCGGACCGCTGCGGCGGTTTCGAAGCGCGTCAACGCTGCGCCCCCGGTCGTCGTTCGACAGAACCAGTCCGACGCGCCGGCTCCAGCGCCGCCGATCGACCTCCAGCCCGGTACGCTGCTTCAGCTGCCCGGCGCGGATGCCGCCGCCGGCACTCCAGTCCCTCTCGAAGACCTCGTCGCGCGCGTCGCTCCCGCGGTCGTCTCGATTCAGACGTCCGCCGGCCGCGGCACCGGATTCTTCATCCAGCCGGACACGATTCTCACGAACGCGCACGTCGCCGGGACCGACTCGACGGTGTACATCCGCCGGAGCACGGGTGAAGCCCTCAACGCCCGCGTCGAGCGCGTGGCCGCGGACATCGACCTCGCCGTGCTGCGCGTGACGCCGGTCGACGGGCAGACGGTGCTCCCGCTCGGCGGCGTCGAACGCGTCCGCAGCGGCGAAGACGTCGTCGCGATCGGATCCGCGCTCGGCGTGCTGCAGAATTCCGTGACGCGCGGCATCGTCAGCGCCGTGCGGCGGGCCGAGAACAACCTGACGCTGATTCAGACCGACGCCGCGATCAACCCCGGCAACAGCGGCGGACCGCTGATCGATCGCACCGGCACGGTGATCGGCATCAACACGATGACGGCGCGCGCGGCGCAGGGCATCTCGTTTGCCGTGGCCATCGATCACGCCAAAGAACTGCTGTCGGGACGTCATGTCGCGGCAGGCACGGCGACTCCGCTGTCGACGCTCAACTCCGCGATGAGCAATGGTCCGGCGGCCGACGGCGATCGCACGCGCAACGACGCGACGCGGCTCTACGAGCGCGCGCTCGCGACGCTCGCGGGACGCGCCGACTCGCTCGACGACGAATGGCGGCGATTCCGGCGCGACTGCTACAAGGGCGCCGTCCCGGGCCAGTTCGATCGCGAGTGGTTCGCGCTCTACGACCCCAAGCTCGTACAGGGACTCGTCGCCTACGGATGCGGCGGTTTCTTCGGCGATATCCGCACCGAAGCCTTCACCATCAAGAACACCATCGAAGGCATGGAAGAAGAGGCGCGGAAGGCCGACGTCTATCCGGGCACTCGCCGCGACCTCCGCCGGAAATACAAGCTCGACTACGCCGGCTGGGATCGCTGAGAGGTGTCCGCTCCCGCGCGTCCGTGGACCTGCGCGTTCTGCGGGCGACGTGTTCCCGCACAGGTCGACACGTGCTACTGCGGCAGCCGGCGTCCCGCCGAAGCGCCGGCCCCGCCGCGACGTTCGAGGTCAGGCACTTTGCTCCCGGTCGCGATCGTGCTCGTTCTCGCGGCGACCGGCGTATGGAATCTGACGCGACGCGCACCTGCTCCGCCGCCCGTCGTCCCGCCCGCCGCAAGTGACGCGATCGCCTTGCCATCCTCGACGGACGCCGCGGTCACGGCACCGGTCACCGACGACGTGGTGACCATGGCGCGCGCCGCGCTCGTCCAGGTGGAATCGCCGGACGGCAGAGGAACCGGATTCTTCTCCGCGACAGACGGCGTCACGACGTCGAGCGACCTCATCGGCCGGCAGAAATCCGCGACGGTGACGCTCGCCGACGGACGCCGGCTCGACGCGACGGTTTCCTCCGTCGCCGACCAGCCGCACCTGGCGCAGCTGCACGTCAACGTCACCGGCGCGCCGGTGACGACGTGGCTCGCGCCCTCGCCTGTCCGCGAGGCGCGCGCGGGAGAGAGCGTCGCCATGCTGACGTGGCCGGACGCGGCCGCTCGCGGTGTCGTGAAAGCGCTGCGCCGCCTGCAAGGCGCCGAGATCTTCGAGACGACGCTGCTCGTGCACACGGAAGACGAAGGCGCGCCGGTCGTCGATCACACCGGCCGGGTCGTCGCCGTGGTGAGCGGCCGCCGCGCCGTGTCCTTCGACAGCGCGCGGCCCTATTTCCACGCGCGGCCCTGATAAGATCACGAGACCAGTGCGCATCGGCATCGACGCGAGAAAGCTGCACGATTTCGGCATCGGCACGTACATCCGCAACCTTCTGCGCGAGCTCGCGAAGATGGATCACGACACGGAGTACGTGATCATCAGCCGGCCCGGCGACGACGCCGCGGTGCGCGCGCTCGGCGCCAACTTCCGTCCGGTCGCCGAGACGGCGGGTAACTACTCGTTCGCCGAACAGATTGCGATTCCGCGCACGCTCAAGCGCGAGCGCGTCGACCTCTTTCACGCGCCGCACTATGTGCTGCCGCCCCTCGTCGGCTGCCCGTCGGTCGTCACGATTCACGACTGCATTCACCTGATGTTCCCGCAGTACCTGCCGAACCGATGGGCGCTGACGTACGCGCGCACGTCGATCGCGATGGCGGCGAAGCGCTCGACGCGCGTGCTCACCGTGTCGGAGAGCTCGAAGCGGGACATCCGGCGGTTCGTCGACATCCCATCGGGGAAAGTGGACGTCATCTACAATTCGTACGATCCGCGGTTCGCCGTCGAGCCGGCCGCCGACACGGTCGATCAGGTGCGCGAGCGGTATCAGCTGCAGGGCCAGTTCGTGCTGTACGCGGGCAACGTCAAGCCGCACAAGAATCTCGAGCGCCTGATCGACGCGTTCCACATCGTCCGCAGCCGCGGGCTGGACCAGCTCAAGCTGGTGCTCATCGGCGACGAGATTTCGAAATACACGGCCCTCCGCCGCGCCGTGCACAAGCACCAGCTCCACAACTACGTGCGCTTTCTCGGGTACCTGCCGGAAGACACGCTCGCGGTGATGTACCGCCTCGCGGGCGTCTTCGTCTTCCCGTCGCTCTACGAAGGGTTCGGCCTTCCGCCGCTCGAGGCGATGGCCAGCGGCACGCCCGTCGTGACGTCGAACCTCTCGTCGCTGCCGGAAGTCGCCGGCGACGCCGCGGTGCTCGTCGATCCGTACAGCGCCGACGCGATCGCCGACGGCATGTACCGCGTGCTCACCGACAACGATCTGCGCAGCCAGCTTCGACGCAAAGGCCCCGCGCGCGCGAGTCAGTTCTCGTGGGAGTCGTCGGTGCGCCGCGTCCGCGAGATCTACGGCCAGGTCCTGCCGTGAAGCTGGCGATCGTTCACGACTGGCTCACGGGCATGAGGGGCGGCGAGAAAGTCCTCGACGCCATCTGCCGGCGCTTTCCCGACGCGGAGCTCTTCACCCTCGTGCACGTGCGCGGATCGGTCTCCCCGGCGATCGAGCGCCTGCCGACGCACACGTCGTTCGTCCAGCATCTGCCGATGGTGAAGCGTGCCTATCGGGCGTATCTGCCGTTGTTCCCCGCC
>DATNBT010000066.1:0-8045 GCA_035571855.1 Vicinamibacterales bacterium | reverse complement strand
GATTTCGGCGCGCCCGGTCCGGAAACCTCAGCCCCGCTGACCGACGACGATATTCCGTTCTAACTCGCTTTCGATCTCCGCGACAGTCGACAGGCGGAGCACGCGGCGCGCGAGGGCGCGCAAGTCGTCGCTCCGCAGCTCCTGCAGCAGACGCCGTGCGAGCGGAATCGCCGCCGGCGTCATGCTGAACTCCCGCAGGCCGAGCCCCACGAGCAGCGCCAGGACGACCGGGTCCGACGCCATCTCGCCGCAGAGCGACACGGGAATCCGCCTGCGCCCGGCCGCGCGGCGCACCATCAGGATCATCCGGAGAATGGCCGGGTGCAGCGGCTCGTACAGCTGCGAGACGCGCGCGTCCGACCGGTCCACCGCGAGACAGTACTGAATGAGGTCGTTCGTGCCGATCGTGAGGAAGTCGGCTTCCTGCGCGATGAGGTCCGCCGTATATGCCGCCGCCGGAACTTCGATCATCGCGCCGATCGGCACGCGCTTGAGATCGTCGTCGCTGATTCCGAGCTCCGCCGCGGTCGCCTTAATCAGCCGGCGTGCGTGGCGCAGCTCTTCGACGTTCGAGACGAACGGAAACATGATGCGCAGCGTGCCGTGGCGTGAGGCGCGCAGCAGCGCGCGGAGCTGACGCTGAAACGGTTCGGGCTTCAGCAGGCTCAGGCGAAGCCCGCGCATGCCGCCGCCCTCCTGATCCAGGTCGAAGGTGCGGATGGTCACCGTGCCCGGCGCCATTCCTTCGAGCATGCGGCGGTAGACGGAGTACTGCTCCTCTTCGTCGGCGCTCGCGGCGCCCCACGACCGGCTGCCGCCCATGAGCAGAAACTCCGAGCGGTAGAGGCCGATGCCCTCGGCGCCGGCGTAGCGTGCCGCCGCGAGATCGTCCGGGAACTCGATGTTCGCGTCGAGCCGCAGCTGCAGTCCGTCGACGGTGACCGCGGGGCCGGCCGGTTCGCCCTGGGCTCCCGCCGGCGGCGCGCTGTCGTCGACGTGGAGGCGCGCGCGGGAGATGATCTCCTCGCTCGGATCGAGAATCAGGTCGCCCGCGTCGCCGTCGATCGCGACCGCCTGTCCGGGCTGGACGACGCGGGTCGCGTCCTGCAGTCCGACGACGGCCGGGACGCCGAGCGAGCGCGCGAGAATCGCGGTGTGGTACGTGCGGCTGCCCGCGTCGGTCGCGAAGCCGCGGACTTTCGTCCAGTCGATCTGCGCGGCGACGGACGGCGGCAGTTCGTCGGCGATCAGCACCGACGACTCGTCGAGCTCGCGCATCAGCTCATGCGGCGTCGCGGCGCCGCGGCGCAGGTTCATCTTGAGACGCCCCGCGAGATCGGCGATGTCGCCCTTGCGCTCGCGGAGATAGTCGTCGGCGATGTCGTCGAACACCGCGCTGAGCTCGTCGAGCGTCTTCTGCACGGCCCATGCGGCGTTGACACGCTGCTCGCGCACCATCTGCGCCGCGCGTTCGATGAGCTTCTGGTCGTCGAGCATCAGCAGTTGCGCGTCGAAGATCGACGCGAGATCGGACCCGTGGCGCCGGCTCACGCTGCTGCGGATCTCGGTCAACTGCTGGCGTGTGACGTCGCGGCTGACCGTCAGCCGCGCGACTTCCTTCTCCACGCGCGCCGCCGGCACGCGGTAGCGGAGCACCTGCTCACGCCGAATCAGCACGACGGCGCGCCCGGCCACGAGGCCGGGGGACGCGCCGATGCCCGTCAGACGCTGCATACGTCCTCGCCGAATCCTGTCTGCACCAGGTTCACGAGCGCGGCGACGGCGTCCTGCTCGTCGCCGCCCTCGGCGCTGATGCGAATCGTCGTTCCCCGGGCCGCCGCGAGCAGCAGCAGGCCCATGATGCTCTTGCCGTCCATCTCGCGCGCGTCGCGGGCCACGCGGATGTGCGACTCGAACCTCGCCGCCAGATGCACGAACTTTGCCGCCGCCCGCGCATGCATGCCGAGCTGGTTGACGACGGTGACGTTCTGCGTCGTCACGTGCCCGCCTTTTCGGAGCGCAGGAAGTCGGACGCGACCCAGATCGCCGCGCGTCCGTGTTCGCGCATCTCGCGAGCGACGGCGAGGAGATCGGACGACCGCGCCAGCCCCGCCAGCTTGATCAGCATGGGCAGGTTGACGCCGGTGATGACTTCGATCTGATTGGTTTCGATGAAGGTCAGCGCGAGGTTGGACGGCGTTCCGCCGAACATGTCGGTCAGCAGCAGCACGCCGCTGTCGCCGCCGTCGGACCGCACCCGCTCGATGGCCTGTGCGATGTCTTCCCGCGCGTCGGTCACGTCGTCGTGCCAGCCGATCGAGACGGCGGCGAACCGCGGCAGGTCGCCGACGATCATCTCGGCCGCGTTGAGGAGCTCGGTCGCGAGCTGACCGTGTGTGACGACTACGACGCCAATCACTGTCCTATCCTACGGCAGGTCAGGCGCGTCTGACATCGCGATGACGCACGCGAACCGTCACGCCGGGGACGTTCACGAGCGCCTTCCTCAGCCGCTCGGCGATCATCACCGAGCGGTGCCGCCCTCCGGTGCAGCCGATGGCCACCGTCAGGTACGACTTCCCTTCCGCGATGTAATGCGGGACGACGTACTTGACGTAGTCCTCGAGGCGGTCCATGAACTCGCGCGACGTCTCGTCGCGCTCCATGAATGCCGCCACCGCGCGATCGCGTCCCGTCCGCTTCCGCAGGGTCGGCACGAAGTGCGGGTTCGGCAGGCAGCGGACGTCGAAGGCCAGATCCGCGTCCACGGGCAGGCCGTGCTTGTAGCCGAAGCTCAGGAGCGTCAGCACGAGCTTGGCCGGACCGCGCCCGCGGCCGCGCTCGCGGGACAGCGCCATGAAGAACTGCCGCAGCTCGTGGACGGTCATGTCGGACGTGTCGATGATCTCGTCCGCGAGCTGGCGAATCGGCTTCATCGCCGCGCGCTCGTCGCGGATGCCTTCGGTCACCGAGCGGTTGTGCGCCAGCGGATGCGGCCGCCGCGTCTCGCTGAACCGGCGCACCAGGGTGTCGTGGCTCGCCTCGAGGAAGATCAGGATCGGATGCAGGCGCGGCATCTTGCGCAGCCGCCTGAAGATCTTCGGGAACGACGACAGCAGGTTCTTCTCGCGGACGTCGACGACGATCGCCACCTTCTCGATGGCGCTCCCGCGCAGCGACAGCTTCGCGAGCGTGGGAATCAGCGTCGTCGGGATGTTGTCCACGCAGAAGTAGCCCAGATCCTCGAGCGCGCGAATCGCCTGCGACTTGCCGGAGCCGGACAATCCCGTCAGGACGATGAAGGGCTTCTTCATGCGGACGTCTCTTCGTCGACGTCGTCTTCGGGGTCGTCCAGGGGCTCGGTGCCGCCGGCGCGCAGGCGCTGCTCCAGGCGTTCAGCCAGCGCGCGCGCCGCGTGGTGCCCGCGCGCCCGCAGCAGCTGGTTCCGCGCCGCGACTTCCACGAGGATCGCGATGTTCCGGCCCGGCGCGACGGGCATCCGCACGAGCGGAATCCGCAGTCCGAGAATCTCGTAGTGGTCGTCGTCGAGCCCGAGCCGCTCGTACTCGCGCGACGGGTCCCACCGTTCGAGATGGACGACGAGCTCCACGCGCTTGGACGAGCGCGTCGACGCGATGCCGAAGAGATCCTTGACGTTAATCAGCCCGAGACCGCGCAGCTCCATGTGATGGCGCGTCAGTTCGGGACAGGTGCCGATGAGGATGGTCTCCGAGCGCCGGCGGATTTCGACGGTGTCGTCGGCGACGAGGCGGTGTCCGCGGACGATCAGGTCGAGCGCGCACTCGCTCTTCCCGATGCCGCTCTCCCCGACGATCAGGACGCCGAGGCCGAGGATGTCCATCAGCACGGCGTGAAGCACGGTCCGCTCGGCGAGCGAGTCTTCGAGCAGCGACGTCAGCTTCGCGATCGCCGTCGGCGTGATGACCGCGGTCTTCAGCAGCGGCACGCCCGCCTGCTCGGCCTCCACCGTCATCTCCACCGGCGGTTGAAACCCTCCGGTAATCAGGACGCAGGGAAAATCGAGCGCGAGCGCCTGGCGGATCCGCTCGGTGCGCGAGGTGGAGTCCAGGTTCTCCAGATATCGGATCTCGCTCTCGCCGAACACGAGCACGCGTCCCGGGCGCAGGTACTCCTGGAAGCCCGCGAGCGCGAGGCCGGTCTTCTGCGGATGCGGATTGGTGATGAGGCGATCGAGGCCGCGGCCGCCGGCGAGCAGCTCGATCGACAGGTCCAGCGCATCGGACCGGCTGCCGAGCAAGCTCCGAACGGTGACGCCTGACGCTGCGGCCACGGCGGTAAGTTTAGTACAGAACTTTGCGCTGGTTCGAGGTCGGAATTTTCAGCTCTTCGCGGTACTTCGCAATCGTGCGCCGGGCCAGCACCAGGCCCTCGCGCTGCAGGATGCTGACGATCTTGGAGTCGCTCAGCGGCTTCCGCGGGTCTTCGTTCTCGATGATCTTCCGGATGCGCTGCTTGATCGTGACCGACGAGACGCTCTCGCCGTACGAGCTGCTGATGCCGCTGTGGAAGAAGTACTTCATCTCGAACACGCCCTGGGGCGTGTGCATGTACTTGTTCGTCACCACGCGGCTGACCGTCGACTCGTGCATGCCGATGTCGTTGGCGACGTCGCGCAGGACGAGCGGACGCAGGTGCTCGATGCCGTGGTCGAGGAAATCGCGCTGGAAGTTGATGATGCTGTTGGCGACCTTCTGAATCGTCTTCTGCCGCTGCTCCACCGACTTGATCAGCCAGAGCGCCGAGCGGAACTTGTCTTTCACGTACGCGCGGGTTTCGTCGGTGTTCTCGGTGCCCTTGTCGAGCAGGCGCCGGTAGACCGGGCTGATGCGCATCTGCGGCAGGCCGTCTTCATTCAGCACCGCGACGTACTGATCCTCGACCTTGATGATGTAGACGTCCGGGATGACGTACTGCGACTGGTTCGGGTTGTAGCGGCTGCCCGGCTTCGGATCGAGGTGCCGGATGATCTCGATGTGTTCCTTCAGATCGTCGATCTGGGTGCCGAGCTTCCGCGCGATTTCCGGCACCTGATGGTTCTGCAGGAGCCGCAGGTGCTCGAGGACGATCTTCTCGGTAATCGTGCCCTGCAATCCGACGTGCCGCAGCTGCAGCAGCAGGCACTCCTGCAGATCGCGGGCGGCCACGCCGACCGGGTCGAAGCCCTGCACGACCTTGAGCGCCCGCTCGACGTCGCCGACCGGCCACGGCCCCATCGCGGCCAGCTCGTCGAACGAGGCGACCAGATACCCGTCGTCGTCCAGATTGCCGATGATCGCGGAGCCGATCTCCCGGACGACCGGGTCGTCGGTCTGCATCGACAGCTGCCAGTTCAAGTGATCGGTCAGCGACGTGGAGGTCGAGAGCGTGTTCTCGATCGGCGGAAGCTCGCGCACTTCCTGAGGCGCGCGCGGGCGGTAGCCGTCGTCGAGATAGTCGCCGAAGAAGTACTCGTAGTCCTGATCGTCCCAGGTGTCGGTCTTGTTGGTGGCGGCTTCAGCCGCCGGCTTTTCCTGTTCCTGGGCGAGAGCGTCGGCCGGCTGGAGATCCTCGGTCGGCACTTCCTCGAGCATCGGGTTCTCGACCATCTCCTGGTTGAGGAGGTCCGAGAGCTCGAGCGTCGACATCGGCAGCAGCTTGATGGCCTGCTGCAACGACGGGGTCAGAATCAGCTTCTGAACGAGTTTGGTGTGAAGCCTCTGCTGGATACCCATGTCGCCGCTTTATGCCCGCCTGATCCCTATAAATTGTGATAGTGGAATTGGTTAACGGTCTGTAAGCACTCGTGAGTTCGCGATATGACCTCGGCCGTTAGTTAACGCCATGCAATTCCCAGGCCTTATTTTAGTCCAAGCGGAACTCAGTCCCGAGATAAATCCGCCGCACCTCTTCGTCGGCGGCGAGGCTGGCGGGCGTACCGCTCTTGAAAATCACCCCCCCGGAGACGATGTACGCCCGGTCGGTGATGCGCAGCGTTTCCCGTACGTTGTGATCGGTGATGAGGACGCCGATGCCGCGGTCGCGGAGGTGGAAGATGATCTTCTGGATATCCGTCACCGCGATCGGATCGATCCCGGCAAACGGCTCGTCCAGCAGGATGAACTTGGGCGACATCACCAGCGCCCGGGTGATCTCGGCCCGGCGCCGCTCCCCGCCTGACAGCGTGAAAGCCGGCGATTTGGCCACCGTCGTGAGATTGAGCTCCGCGAGCAGTTCGGCGACCCGTTCCCGCCGCGCGGCCGCGCTCATCTTCATCGTCTCGAGAATGGCGAGGATGTTCTGTTCGACCGTCAGCCCGCGGAAGATCGACGGCTCCTGCGGCAGATAGCCGATGCCCTTCCTCGCGCGGATGTACATCGGATCGCTCGTGACGTCCTGGCCGTCGAGCGTCACGCGGCCCTTGTCGGGAGACGTCAGTCCCACGGTCATGTAGAACGTCGTCGTCTTGCCGGCGCCGTTGGGCCCCAGCAGCCCGACGATCTCGCCGGAGGAGACTTCGAGGTTCACGCCGCGCACGACGGTGCGCCCGCTGTAGGTCTTGGTGAGGTTTTCGGTTCGAAGCGTCGCCATCAGCGTCCGGTCACTGGCATTTGCTGCCGTTCTTGGTCTGCGTGCGGACGCGTCGATTCCCGTCGACTTCGATCGTCTCCGTGGCTTTCTTGAAGGTCAACGTCCGGCCGCTCGTCACGCGGCCGCACTGGTCGGTGACCGAGACGGGCGCGCCCGTGACATCGTAACGCTCATCGGCCGCCGAGTAGGTCATTTTCGTCCCGATCGTGCGGCGGCCCTGTTCGCGGAGCTCCAGCTTGTTGCCGGCGTGCGACGCTTCGGCCCGCTCGACCTCGTTGCCGTCCTTCTTCAGGAACAGGTCGACCCGCTCGGCCGACATGTCGTTCTCGGCCTGCGAGAAGTGCACGTCGCCCGAGTACGTGATCTTGCGGTCCTTGTCGTCGTACGCGAACGTCTTGGCGCTCGCCGTCGACCGGACGCGTTCCTTCTTCTTCTTTTCCTTGTCGGTCTGATCGAGCATCGTCGTCGTCAGCACCTGGCCCGAGGCGGACAGGTCGCCGGACTTGCTGTCGATGGAGAGCGAATCGCCTTTGATGCTCGTGTCCGTCTGCCACAGAACGGCCTTGCCGTCGTATGTCGCCTTGTTCGCCTCGCCGTCGAACTTCAGGCTGTCCGCCGTCACCGTCACGGCCTGGTCCTGCTTGAGCATCGACGGCAGCTTTGCGCTGTCGCCGGACGACGAGGACGTCTTCTTCGGCGGCTGCAGGACGCTCTTCACGTCGCCCTTCGCGCTCAAGACCGGGCCGGCGAGCGTGACGTCGACGGCCGCCGCGTCGACGGCAATCTGGTCGTTGGCGACGTGCGGCCGCGGGCTGCCGACTTCGCTGCCGCTCAGCGCCAGCGTGCCGTCGTCGGCGACGTACTTCACGGACGCGGCCGTGCCCGAGATCTTCGCGTCCTGAAAGCTCGCGCCGCGCGTAAACAGCGCGCTGTCGAACGCCGCCATCGCGGGTTTGAGTCCCACGTCGAGCCGCTGCGCCCTGGCGGTGCGGTCGACGGTCGCGCTCTTCTCGCGGTACTCGACGTTGGTCGTGAAGTGCGCCTGCGTCAGGCCGCGTGACGGGTCTTTCGGATCGCCGGCCGCGGTCAGCGACGTGGCCTTCACGGTTCGCGACGCCGCGCCCTGCTCCGCCGCCGGCAGCGTGAGCTGCACGGCGCCCTGCGCGGTCAGTTCCGCGGGCGTCTTGCCGTCGGGCGCCAACCGGATGTTGAGCGCGTTCGCCGAGATCTCGCGGCCCGCCTTGCCTTCCCCGCCGGACAGCTTGATCGACGCGCTGCCGTTGATGATCGCGTGTTCAATCGCCTGGCCGTCGTCCGCGTACTCGAGCGAGACGTCGTTCCCCGTGATTCCCTGGAGGCTGCCGGCGCTTCCCGGCGCGCTCGCGATCGTCGCGTTCCCGTGCAGTTCGAGCACCGTGATGTGCTTGTCGTCGTCG
>DATNBT010000065.1:0-2473 GCA_035571855.1 Vicinamibacterales bacterium | reverse complement strand
ATCGTGCCCGACTCACTTTGACAATTGTCGCGGCCGGGCCGGCGTTATATTGAGGGCATGAGAACCGCTCTTTTCGCCGAGATCGCCCTCGCCGCCGTTCTTGCCATGCCCTCGACGGCCTCGGCACAAGTGCACGTCGGCGTCGTCGTCGGCGCGCCGGTGCCGTACCCCGCACCCGCGCCCTACGTCGCGCCGGCGCCGTATGCCGCGCCGTACGCCTATCCTTATTACTACTCGCCGTACGCCTATCCGTACGGCTACGCCTACTCGCCGTACTACTACCCGTACGGTTATCCGGCGTTCAGCTTCCGCTACGGTGGAGGCTATCGCTACGGCTACGGAGTCCGATACGGCGGCTACGGCTATCGCGGCCGCGTCGGCTACGGCTATCGCGGCGGTTATCGCGGTCGTCGCTGACTGAGACTGAGGACTGGAGACTGAGGACTGGAGACTGAGGACTGGAGATTGGAGACTACTTCCGCAGCCGCCTGTGAATGTCCGGCCAGAATTCCTTGAGCTCGTTCGCGACGGTGTCCCACATCACCTGCGTGCCCCAGCGGGACATCGTCGCGCCGACCGTGCGGCCGTCGGGCGCGTAGTACACGTTCGATAATCCCGCCGCCACGAAGTTTCCGCCAATCTCCGAGATGTTGAACACCGCACGGCCCTCGCGCGACCGGGTGACGACCGTGCGGCTCGCGGCGTACGCGATGCGGCCGAAGACGCCGCCTTCGCCACGCCGATAGTAGCGGGAGTCCTGATTCGTGAGCGACGGCATCACCGCCGTCGTCATGAAGTTTCCGATCGTGCTGTCGGCAAACGCCGTCGCGTAGCGCGCGTTGTAGTTCGCGCGGCCGCTGCCCGAGCCGAGCAGCGTCGTCACGCCGACGAACGGATAGATGACGGGATCGAACGTGTCGCGCGCGGCGACCGTGAACGCGTCGCGCGTCGTCTGTGGCGCGGCGCCGGCCGACGCCTCGATCGTCGTGTTGTTCGGCAGCATGCCGAAAATGCGTTCGGGGCCGGCATCGTCGTTGCCGGCGTAGACCGGCGACACGCTGGCCGCGACGAACACGGATGCCGCAAGAATGTGAAGAACAGGGCGCATCGTGACTATGCCGGGGCTACAGCTCAGCAAGCGCAATACCAGCCACGCGCAACAGCCGGCCGTTCCGGTTCAGTGACTTAGACCGGGCACGCGGGCGTTCTGTCACATCCTGAAAACGCCGATTACAAATCCGGCAACGGGCCCTTTTGGGCGTAGAATTCCGGCTATGAAGGTTCTCAAAGTGCTCGGGGTTCTCGGCGTTCTCGGGGTGCTGGCGGTTCCTACATCTATATATGCCGCGGACGCGGGCAACGTGCCCGCATCGCCGACGTTCGCGCGGGACGTCGCGCCGATCTTCCAGCAAAAGTGCCAGGCCTGCCATCGGCCGGACTCGATCGCGCCGATGTCGCTCGTGACGTACGAGGAGACCCGGCCCTGGGCGCGCGCGATCCGCACGCGCGTCGCGGCGCGGACCATGCCGCCGTGGCATCTCGACAAGACGGTCGGCATCCAGCATTTCGAAAACGACGCGTCGCTGTCCGACGCGCAGATCGAGACGATTCTTCGCTGGGCGGATTCCGGCGCGCCCGCCGGCGACATGAAGGACATGCCGCCGCCGGCAAAGTGGCCGAGCGGCGACTCGTGGGAGTTCGCGGACAAGTTCGGCCAGCCCGATCTCATCGTGAAGTCGACGCCGTGGTACATGCCCGCCAACGCGCAGGACGCGTGGTGGAAGCCGGTCGTCGAGACGGGACTGAAAGAGCCGCGCTGGGTGCGCGCGATCGAAATCCGTCCGTCGACGAAGAAAGGCCGGCGCATCACGCATCACGCCCTCGCGCGGCTCGCGCAGAACGACGGCGGCGATCCGACGAAGACCAGCGGAGACGTCGCGGACGCGACGGGCGGCCTGTTCATGGAGTGGGCCGTCGGCAAGCAGGGCGAGCTGATGCGGCCCAACACCGGCAAGCTGATGCTGCCCGGCTCGAAGATCATCTTCGACATCCACTACCACGCCGTCGGCGAGGACATCACCGACTCGGTGGAGCTCGGGATCTACTTCTATCCGAAAGGCCAGGAGCCGAAGTACCGCACCGTGCTCGGCTCGTTCGAGTCGATCGCCGGCGGCAAGGAAGCGCTCGACATCCCGCCGAACTCGATCAGCGTCACCTCCGACACGCACGTCATGAAGCGCGCGGGCCGCATCGAGAACTTCCAGCCGCACATGCACCTGCGCGGCAAGGCGATGCTGATGGAGGCGATTCTGCCCAACGGCGAGACGCGCACGCTGAGCTACGTGAACAACTTCCAGTTCAACTGGCACCTCAATTACGTGTACGCGGACGATGCGGCGCCGATTCTGCCGAAGGGGACGATCCTGAAGTTCACCTCGTGGCACGACAACACGGCGGCGAACAAGGAGAACCC
>DATNBT010000064.1:0-4016 GCA_035571855.1 Vicinamibacterales bacterium | reverse complement strand
CCTGAATCGAATGAACGAATTTGCCCAACACTCGATTATATCTGGGGGCGCGTTGTACACTGACGCCGCATGGAGACGATCGACGTGAGCCGCGTGATGGCCGACGTCCGCGCACGCGCGAGCGCCGAACTCAAGGGCCGCGTGTCGATCGCCGACGCCGAGATCCTCGCCATCGTCGAGGACGTCCTGCAGCGCGCCGTCAACGCCGCCGACAGCGACACGCTCGTGCTGTCGGAGCTCCTGGCCGGACGTCCCGAACTGAATCTCGAGCCGGTGGCGACCATCCGCAGCCATCGTGCCGGCATCGGCCCGCTCGTCGTGTTCGTCAAGCGCCGGCTGCTGCAGCCGCTCTCGCGCTGGCTCTACGAGTACAGCATGGACAACTTCGAGCGGCAGGCGCGAATCAACCGCGTGATGTTCGCGGCCATCCAGGCCCTCGCCGTCGAGAACGCCAGGCTGCGAAAGCGCGACTCCGGGCCGGCATGAAGCTGGCCTGCGTGGTCCAGCGTTACGGCCCCGGCGTCGTCGGCGGCTCCGAATCGCATTGCCGGTCGATCGCAGAACGTCTCGCGGCCCATCACGACGTCACCGTCCTCACGAGCTGCGCGACCGACTATCTGTCCTGGAAGAACGAGTTCAGCCCGGGCACGAGCCAGGCCGGTCCGGTCCGGGTCACGCGCTTCCCTGCGGAACACCAGCGCCGCCGTCACGATTTCACCGAGCTCAATCACGTCGTCTCGATGCGGCGCGCGACGGCGGACGACGAACGCGCGTGGTTCGACGAGAACGGGCCTGTCGTGCCGGGGCTCCTCGATCACCTGCGGACACAAGGCGCGTCGTACGATCGCGTCCTCTTCTGGACGTACCGGTACTATCCGTCGTACTTCGGCGTCCCGCTCGTGCGCGATCGGGCGATTCTCCTGCCGACGGCCGAAGAAGATCCGGCGATCAACATGCCGTCGCTGCGGGAGTTCTTCCGGCTCCCGCGTGGCTTCGTGTTTCTGACGCCCGAGGAGGCGGAGCTTGTCTGCGAGCGCGCAGGTGGCGTGCTGCCTCCGCATTGCGTGATCGGGACGGGTCTCGACACCGCTCGCCAACGTGCGGCTGAAGCCGGACGCTACGAAAGGAGACGCCCGTTCGTGCTCTATCTCGGCCGCGTCGAGCCGCACAAAGGGTGCGAGACGCTGCTCCGCTATTTCCAATCGTTCGCCGAACGCTCGGGGACAGACCTGCAGCTCGTGCTCGCGGGCCCGGTGTTCATGCCGATCCCGTCGCATCCGTCGATCGTCCCGCTCGGGTTCGTGGACGACGACACCAGGGCCGCGCTGCTGCAGTCCGCGCTCGCGCTCGTCGTGCCGTCGCCGTACGAGAGCCTGTGCATCGCGCTGCTCGAAGCGTGGAATCACGCGCTGCCGGCGCTCGTCAACGGACACTGCCGCGTGCTGAAGGGACAGGTGCTTCGCGCCAACGGCGGGCTGTTCTATGAGAACGTCCTGCAGTTCGAGGCCGGCCTGCGCACGATCGTCGAAGAGCCTCGCATGGCGAAGCAGCTTGGGCGGCAGGGCCGCGACTACGTCGACGAACACTATCGCTGGCCGACGGTCATGCAGACGCTGGAGACGTTCCTCACCCAGTGAGCAGAATCTTTGCGGGTTCGGTCGCCACGACGATCGGTGTCGCCGCCGCGCTTCGCTATCACTCCCTCGGCCTGACGCTCAGCCACTACGACGCGCGCGGCCACCTCATCGTCGCCCGGCGCGTCATCGACAGCATCACGCCCGGCTGGCAGCAGATTGGGGCGGTGTGGCTGCCGCTGCCGCATCTGCTCAACCTGCTGCCGGTGCAGATCGATCTCTTCTATCGCAGCGGCGCGTCGGCGGTGGCGATTTCAATCGCATCGTTCGTCCTCGCGGCGGTCAGCATCGCGTGGATCGTGCAGCGGTTGACGGATTCCGCGCCGGCCGCGCTGGCGGCGACGGCGGTGTTCGTGCTCAATCCCAACGTCGTCTATCTCCAGTCGACGCCGATGACCGAGCCGCTGCTGCTCGGACTGACAACGCTCGGTGTGGCGATGCTGGTGCGCGACGCAACGGAGCGCGAGGACTCTAGTCGAGCGACCGGCATCGTCCTCGCGCTCGCGTGCCTCACGCGCTACGAAGCGTGGCCCGTCACCTACGCCGCGCTGGCCGCAACGGCGTGGGCACGCTGGCGCCGCGGCGAATCGCCGCCGACGGCGATTCGCACGGTCGTGCGTATCGGCCTGTATCCGACCGCGGCCATCCTCGCCTTCGCGCTCTTCAGCCGCGTCGTCGTCGGCCAGTGGTTCGTGTCGAGCGACTTCTTCGTGCCGGAGAACAAGGCCCGGGGCCTGCCGATGGTCGCGCTCGATGAAATCGTCTGGGGCGCGCGCGAGCTGAGTGGTCGCGTGCTGGTCGCGCTCGGGATCGCGGGCTGCGCGGCGCTTGCGCTGTTCGGCCTGCTGACGAAGAAACGCGCCGGCGCGCTGGTCGCGCTGTCGCTGGCGACGACCGCCGCCGTGCCGTTCGCGGCGTTCATCGACGGCCACCCGTTCAGGATTCGCTACATGGTGCCGCTCATCGCGATCGAGGCGGTGGCGGTCGGCGTGCTCGCCGGCCTGGCGACCGCCGTGGGCCGCGTCACCGACCGCGGCCCTCGAACGGCCGCTCTACTCTGTTCCATCGTGATCGTCGCGTTGAGTGCGTACGAACTGCATCCATTCGACGCCAGGGCGCCGATGCCCGTCGAGGCGCAGTGGGACGTCGTGAACCAGGCGCCACGCCGTCAAGTCACCAGGTGCTTAGAGTCGCGATACGACGGCACCTCCATCATGGCGAGCATGGGTTCGCTCGGCCACTACATGCAGGAGATGTCGCACGAGGGCTTCAACGTGCGCGACTTTCTGCACGAAGGCAACGGCGACATCTGGCTCAACGCGCTGAACGCGCCCCGCGACTACGCCGGCTGGCTGCTGATCGAAGAGAAAGCCGAAGGCGGCGACATGCTGTACAAACGCGCGCGCGAGAACCCGGATTTTCTCCGCGGCTTCTCGCGCGTGTGTGAAGGCGCCGGGGTCGCGCTGTATCGGCGCGATCAGAACCGGATGCCGAACGTGAACAGGTAGTTCAACCCGCCCAGATCGATCACGCGCCCCGATTCGAACGTCGGCGGTCCGGGAAGATTCGCCTGTGCTTTCTGCCAGCGGACCTCGAAGCCGGGCTCGAGCGGTCCCATCGGGAACTTGACGCCGCCGAGGACGACCGGACCGGTGGCGCTGCCGCTGCCGACGAACGTGCCGTTGAAAATCGGCGGGTTCTTCGGCACGGGCGGCGTGTAGTCGACGAACGACCCCGACTCGCTGTAGCGCCATCCGTAGATGCCGACGCCCCCGCCGACATACGGCACGACCGGCGCGCGGTGTCCGAGCGGCAGGTAGCGGAACGTCGCCGTGAACGGGACGATGCGCAGCTTGAGCTCCGACGCGATGCTCGCGCCGGTTGTCGTGTCGAAGAAGTTGCGATCGGCCGCGGGGACACTCTGCTGATAGAAGCCGATGCTCGCGCCGGCGTCGAAGAAGTCGCCGAGGCCGATGAGATACTCGCCGCCGAACGTCGGTCCGTGGAAGCGATCGAACGGGAACGAGAAGAAATCGCGGTCGCGGACCAGCACGTCATTCGACTGCCCCGCGGTGATGTCGCCGCGAGCGTCGAGCGGTGTGGGCACGAAGCCGCCGACGAAAAAATTCACTGACTGCTGCTGAGCGGATGCGGACGGTGTCAGAACGAATCCTGCCGTCAGGATCACCGCCGCGAGGGACAGCACTTGTCGACGCATACGTCTCCTCCGGGTCCCTGGAAGTGCAGGAGCAATGCCAGCTTTACGGCCGTGTTTTCGGCGGAAACTGTCCGCCGTGGAATACAGCGGAGGCTCGAAACGTCACCTGCGGAAGTCGGCGATCACCCGCAGCATGTCGTCGTGCAGCAGGCCGTTGGTGGCGA
>DATNBT010000063.1:0-3729 GCA_035571855.1 Vicinamibacterales bacterium | reverse complement strand
CGACGCCGCCCTGCTCGGGACGTTTCCCGACGGGTATAAGCACCTCGGTTACCTGCAGAGCCGGAACGGCTTCAAAGTGAAGAAGGGGCTGCCGGGTCTGCGCGGGGCTGAAGTCGAGAAGCTGTACGTCGAAGGCAAGGCATGGCTCAATGGCTCGGCGTTTGCTGGTGAAAGCTACCGGACGTGAACCATGCGTACATCGCCGATATTCCGTCTGATTACTGTCGGGTTTCTGGCACTTCCGGCACAGCTCTACGCGCAGCGGCCGCCGGCGATTCCGGGGACAACGGGCACGATCGTCACGCCCGAAACCGCTAAGGAAGAGAAGAAGGTCGAGGACAAGGTCGCCCCCGCCGTCAAAGACGCACTGACGCCGGATAACAAGGCCAAAGGTCCGCTGGCCGACCTGATCCCGGGGACGACGGTCGTCATCAGGTTCGGCGACAACGTCACGGAAGGCGTCGTCTCGAAGATCGACTTCAGCGCGAACGAGATCACGGTGCGCTACGACAACAAGAAGGTCGAGACGTTCGTGCTGGCGGACAAGGCCGGCGCGGACACCCGCCGGGTCGACTATACGAACGACACGAAGCAGCGCGTGACGCGCTACTTCAGACTGAAGAGCTGAGCGGCGTTCGTCCGGCCGATCTTTTCCCGATCGTCAGCGCTGACGTCGCAGGTATCGAACCACTTCGCGGCGTCGGCGCACTCCTCGAACGGATAATCCACCGAAAACATCACGCGCTCCACGCCGAGCTCCTCGATGGCGCACCTCAGCGTGTTCGTGTGGTAGTTCCCGCTCGTCGTGACGAAGAAGTTCTTCCGGAGGTATTCGGTGAAGCTCCGCTTTGCCGGAATGTCTGGCGAGCGTTTCGACACGCGATGGTCGAACCGCCAGATGCAGTACGGCAGCGTCTCGCCGAGATGACCGAGGATGCCGGTCAGGGCCGGATGCGTGTCGAAGATCCCGCTCGCCATCAGCCGCAGCGCATGCGTCGCGGTTTCGACGCCGAAGGCCCACGACGCTCCGCGCAGCCACGGATGGCCGTCGTAAAACGTGGTGCGCTCCGGCAGCGGATCGCGCGGATGCAGGTAGAACGGGACGTTCAGCCCGGCCAGCGTCGCCCAGAACGGCCGGTAGCGCGGGTCGTCGTAATAGACGATCGTCTGCTCGTCGCCGATCTGCGAGAAGCCGCTCAGCATCACGCCCTTGAATTTCAGGTCCTTGATCGCCCGCGTGAGTTCTTCACAGGCGGCGTCCGGATCCTGCATCGCCACGGCGGCAAAGCCCGCGTAGCGCGACTTGTGCCTGGCGATCGCGGCCGCCAGCGTGTCGTTCGCGCGGGCCGCATAGCCGATCGCCTTCTTCGCGTCGAACATCGACTGCACGCCCGGAGCGTTGAGCGACAGGATCGAGAACGCGATCCCGCTCCTGTCCATCTCGTCGAGCCGCTCGCCGTCGAGATCGAGCAGCCGGCGTTCGAGGACGCCCGCCTGACCCGGCACCGCGTATTGCGCGGACTCGCGCACGGAGTCCGCAATCGCGAAGTGCTCTTCGAACGCGATCTTGTTCTTCATCCGGGAATGAGTTTATACGAGCACGCGGAGACGTACTTGGCACAGAGAACAGAGAGATCGCGGAGACGAAAACGACAACCGGTAAAGATCTTCTCTACTCTACGTCGCCGCTCCCGCGAATTCTTTTCTCTTGAGTCCGTACTCGAGGCTGTCGATCAGCGCCTGGAGGCTGGCGTCGATGATGTTCTCGTTGACGCCGATCGTCGTCCAGGCATTCGTGCCGTCGCTGCTTTCGATCAGCACGCGCGTCACCGCGGCGGTGCCGGACGAGGAGTTGACGATGCGGACTTTGTAGTCGGTGAGGCGGACCGACGCGAGATCCGGATAGAACTTCAGCAGCGCCGAGCGCAGCGCGCCGTCGAGCGCGTTCACCGGGCCGTCGCCCTCGGCGACGGTGTGCGCGTGGCTGCCGCCGACGACGACTTTCACGGTCGCCTCGCAGATGGAGCTCTTCCCCGCCACCGCCCGCATCGAGACGTGGTACGACTCGACGTCGAACGGCTTGGTCTCGTGGCGCATCGTCCGCCGGATGAGGAGCGCGAGCGAACCGTCCGCGGCTTCGAACTCGTAGCCCCGGTGCTCGAGCGCCTTGACCTTCTTCAGCATCGCGTTCAGCTCCGGCGTGTCCTTCTCGACGTCGAACCCGAGCTCGCGCGCCTTCATGATGATGTTGCTCCGGCCGGCGAGCTCGCTCATCAGCACGTGCCGGCTGTTGCCGACGAGCGCCGGATCGATGTGCTCGTAGCTGCGCTGCAGCTTCTGCACCGCGTTCACGTGCTGCCCGCCTTTGTGCGAGAACGCGGCGTCGCCCACCCACGGCAGCCGCGGATTCGGCCGCATGTTCGCCATCTCGTCGACGAACTGCGACATCTCCTTCAGCGTCGGGAGATTCTCCTGCGGGATCGACTCGCGCCTGTACTTGAACGCGAGGTTCGGGATCACCGACGTGAGGTTGCAGTTGCCGGTGCGCTCGCCGATGCCGTTGATCGTCCCCTGCACGTGACCGGCGCCCGCTTCGAGCGCGGCCAGCGCGTTGGCGACGCCCAGGCCGATGTCGTCGTGCGTGTGGATGCCGATCGCCGTCTTCAGCTTGCCCTTGAACGTTCTGGTGATCTCGGCGACTTCGCTCGGAATCGATCCGCCGTTGGTGTCGCACAGGACGATGACGTCCGCGCCGCCGCGCTCCGCGGCTTCGAGCGTCGCGAGCGCGTACTCGGGCTCGTCCTTGAAGCCGTCGAACGAGTGTTCGGCGTCGTACACGACGAACCGTCCGTGCTTTTTCAGGTGGCGGACGGTGTCCTCGATCATCGCGAGGTTCTCGTCCGCCGTCGTCTGCAGGACTTCTTTCACGTGCAGCAGCCACGTCTTGCCGACGATCGTGACGACGGGAGTCTCGGCGTCGATGAGCAGGCGCACCTGATCGTCGCCGGCCGCGGTCACGCCCTTGCGGCGCGTGGCGCCGAACGCCGCGAGCCGCGCGTGCCTGAACGTCCGCCGCTTCGCTTCGGCGAAGAACTCGATGTCCTTCGGGTTGCTGCCCGGCCAGCCGCCTTCGATGTAGTCGACGCCGAACTGATCGAGCCGCTCGGCGATTCGCAGCTTGTCGAGGACGGAGAACGAGACGCCGAGGCCCTGCGTGCCGTCGCGAAGCGTCGTGTCGTAGATCTCTACCTTCTTATTCATTGCGTTTGAACGTGACGACGAGGACATCCCTGTACGCCGGCTGCGCCGGATCGATCGCCTTGACCGGCGTCACGCCGTGCGCGACCCTCGCGTCGTCGACCAGCGCCGCGTCGAACGGATGCGTGAGCGTGAAGCGCCCGAGCTCGCGTCCGTCGGGTCCGTGAATCGACGTCGTGCCGCTGGCGATGTTCACGCGGTTGACGAGAAGGACGAGGACGAAGTCGACGCCGTCGCGGTGCATGCCCTCCGGCGTCGGCAGGCCTTCACCGCCCGGCTGCGCTTCGATCCGGAACTGATGGACTTCGATCCGCCAGCGTTCGGTGGCGGTGGCGAGCCTGTCGAACAGCCCGCGGCAGAACTCGAGGATCGTCGTCAGCGGCCGCCCGCCGCCGACCTCCGGCGTCACCGGCGCAAACCACCGCGCGACGCCGCCGTTCAACGGGTTGTAGTCGACGGTCTGATAGTGCG
>DATNBT010000062.1:0-3362 GCA_035571855.1 Vicinamibacterales bacterium | reverse complement strand
CCCGGCGATTCTCCGGATGATCCTGATGGTGCGCCGTGCCGCCGCGCGGCGGAAGATTCCCGTGTCGCTCTGCGGCGAGATGGCGTCCGATCCTGTCGTGCTGGCGCTGCTCGTGGGGCTCGGCCTGCGGGAGTTCAGCATGACGCCGGCGGCGATTCCGCTCGCGCGGCGTCTGCTGCAGGAACTGCGGAGCGGCGACCTGCGCGCCCTCGCGCGCCGCGTGCTCCGCCTGTCGACTGTCGAGGAGATCGAAAACGAGTTAGAACGGAATATCGTCGTCGGTCAGCGGGGCTGAGGTTTCCGGACCGGGCGCGCCGAAATCTCCGCCGCCCATCTCCGACGACGCGCCGCGCGATCCGCCGCCACCGCCGCGTCCTCCGCCACCGCCGCCGCCGCCGAGCAGCACGATGCGATCGCCGCGGATTTCCGTCGTGTACCGCTTGTTGCCGTCCTTGTCGTCCCACTGCCGCGTCTGCAGACGGCCTTCGACGTAGATCTGTTTGCCCTTCGTCAGGTATTCGTTGAGCGACTCCGCCGTCTTGCCCCAGAGGACGACGCGGTGCCACTCGGTTTTTTCCTGACGCTGGCCTGATTTGTCGTTCCAGACCTCGGTCGTGGCCATGTTGAGCGTGGCCACGGCCGCGCCGCCGGGTGTGTAGCGCAGTTCGGCGTCGCGTCCGAGGTTTCCGACGAGGATGACTTTGTTTACGCTGCCCATGGCCGGGCATTGTACATCGTCGTCAGCGCGTGGCCGGGCCGAGTTGCTGGATGCGCTGGCGCGCGATGCCGGCCGCCGTCGAATCCGGATAGGTCTTGATCACGAAGTCCCACGCCTCGCGCGCGCGATCGTTCTGCTTCAGGCTCTGGAGCGCGATGCCCTTGAGGGTGTACGAGTCGGGAACGTTCATGCTCATCGCGTAGTTGCGAATGACCTTGTCGAACGCGTCGACGGCCTTGTCGTACTTGGCGTCGTTCAGGTACGCCCGGCCGATGTAGAACTGCGCGTTCGGCGCCTGTGTCGAGGTGGGGAAGTCCTTGAGGAACCCTTCGAAGCCGTCGACCGCGAGATCCCACAGCCCTGACGCGTAATCGGCGTACGCCTGTTCGTACACTTTGGTCGGCGACGCGCCCGACGCGATCGCGCCTGTCGGCGGCGGCGCCGGCGCAGGAGATCCGGCAACGGGGGCTCCGGGCGTCGCCGTGCCTGCGTCGGCGACCGGAGGCGGTGCGGTGAGACGCGCGAGCGCCTGCTGCACGAGCTGCCGGAGCGCGTCGACTTCCTGCGACAGCGATCCGACGCGCACGTTGTTGTCGTCGACCTTCTCACGGACGACGCGGAGGTCGTTGGTCAGCGTGTCCACCTGGAGTTTCTGATCCGCGACCGTCCGGCGCGTCGCCTCCGCTTGCTGATCGAGCCGTGTATTGACGGCCTTCACGGCGTCCGTGAGCGACGACAGCGCGTTCTGCAGCAGCTGCGTCTGTTCCTGGAGGATGCGCAGGTCCGCCATCAGCTGCTGATGTTCCTTGTTGGCGGCAGCCGCCGGACGCGCGACCAGCAACGCGAGGGCGATGACGAGCAGTCTCGATTTCATTCGGCGTCTCACTTGGCCGTGATGACGAAGTGCGCGCGGCGGTTCTTCGCCCACGCCGTCTCATCGTGGCCGGGTTCGAACGGGAATTCCTTCCCGTAGCTCACCGTCTTCAGCCGCTCGGCCGGGATGCCGAGCGATCTGAGGTACGCGACGGCCGCGCTCGCGCGGCGATCGCCCAGAGCCAGATTGTACTCGGCGGTCCCGCGCTCATCGCAATGCCCTTCGACCGTCACGACCCACGAACCGTTCTGCTTCAGGATCGCGGCGTCGGCGTCGAGCGTGCTCCTGGCCGTCCCGTCGATGTCGCTGCTGTCCAGCGCGAAGAAGACAGGTTTGAGCGGCGAATTACGGTTGAGGTCGTCGAGCGACGAGGCCGACGCCGTCAGGTTGTCTTCACGGACGGGCGGGGGAGTCGCCACCGCCGGTTCGGCGACGCGTGTGGGCGCGGCGGGAGGCGGCGCCGGAGCGGGGGCCGCTTCGGCTTCGGGCGTCGCGCTCGGCGCGAGCACCGGCGCTTTCTTGCTGCCGCATGCGGCGGCAACGGCGATCGAGGCGACGATCATCAGTCGAGCGAGTCTGGTGTTGAACATGCGGCGGCGTCCTCTCGAGAAAAACATTAATTCGACCACGCGGGCAAAGTGTTGGTGCCTGTCCGTGTGAGCTGGCGCACGTTGCGCCCGTCACGAGTCATCGTCCAGATCTGAAACTTGTTGCCGGCGCGGTCCGACATGAAGGCCAGATGCCGGCCGTTCGGCGAAAACACGGGGCTCTCGTTGCTGCCTTCGCCGAACGTCAACTGCTTCACCTGGCGCGTGTTGACCTCGAGGATCTTGATGTCGAACCGCGCGCCGGTCCGCGATTCGAACGCGATCTCGTTGAACGGCGCCTGCGACCACGTCGGCTTGTCCGCGTAGGATTCCGCGGTCAGTCGCTGCGCGGTACCGAGTCCGTCGGCCGACATCACATAGATCTGCGGCGACCCCGACCGATCGGACACGAAGGCGATTTCGTTCCCGGTCGGCGACCACGTCGGCGTGGTGTCGATCGCCGGGTTGTTGGTCAGCCGGCGGACGTTGGAACCGTCCTTGTTCGCGACGTAGATCTCGCTGTTGCCGCTGCGGGTGGAGGAAAACGCGATGCGGGTGCCGTCGGGCGACCACGCCGGCAGATAGTTTTCTCCGGCGGCGGAGCCCTTCGTCAACTCGTCGAGCGTCGCCTCGTAGATGTGCGAGACGAAGATGTTCGGCTGGCCCCGGCGCCACGAGACGTACGCGAGCGAGCGGCCGTCGGGCGACCAGGCCGGGAACGCATTCAGCGTCCGGCCGACCGTCACGCGCTGCTGGTTCTGGCCGTCGTAGTCGGAGATGTAGATCTCCTTGACGCTGCGATTCTCCACCGTCCCGCTCAGGCGCTCGCCGTCGCGGTCGCTGGTGAACGCGAGCTTCGTCCGCGCGACACCGCGCAGGTTGCGCTGCTTCAGAAAGATCTCGTCGGAGATCGTGTGCGCGTAGCGCCGCGGGTTCGACGAGCCGCTGTATTCCATCGCGATGACGGCTTTGTGCGACTGGACGTCGAACAGGCGGTACTTGATGAGGAAGCCCGCGCCCGACTTCTGCACCGAGCCTGAAATCACCGCGTCGGCTTCGACCTGGAGCCACCTGTCGAACGGCGGGTCGTCGACCGATCGCGCGACAGGGATCGTCGTGTAGATATCGCGCGCGACGAACCGCAGCTCGTTCTCGTAGTTGAGGTCGTCCCACAGGACGTCGG
>DATNBT010000061.1:0-5476 GCA_035571855.1 Vicinamibacterales bacterium | reverse complement strand
GACCGCCGACAAGATCGAGCTCGCGCTCATTCACGCGCTCGAAGTCGGTGTCGTCGAGATCCAGGCGCGTCGCGCAGACTTCCGGCGCCGCACGGAGAGCGGGTCATGAAGGACCGGCGGAGCCCGGCTGGAGCCGACAGCGTCGATGTCTACGAACTGACGTGGGATTCTGAAATTCCGGACGAGTGGATCACCGGCACGGCCGAAGCCGGGGAGCCGGCCGATGCGTGTCCGCTCTGCCGGCCGCAGCAGGCGGCGTCGCCGTCCCGGCGTCACATGCGAATCTGCGACGCATGCGAACGCGCGCTGTTCTCAGGCCTCTCTGGAGCGGCGACGTCCCACAGAGCCAATCATCGTCGGTTCCGTCTGGCGCGCTCCTGATCGCGGATGCGCTTCAGCACCGGCAGGTCGTGATCTTCCTCGTGACACGCGGCCTCGAATAATTCTCCGGGAATGCGGCGGAGAGGAATCTGAATCGTAAACGGCCGCGTGTAGACGAGGGGATGGGTGATCGTCGCCTCGTAGCGGATCGTCTTCTCGTCGAGCGGCGTGAACCGCTCGAGCACGTGCTCCGCGTAGCTGAACACGTCGCCCACTTCGCTGCCCCACGTCATCCCGTTGAAGTTCGTCGTTTCCACGACGAGCGCGTCGCCGTCCCAGTGGCCGATCGAGTCGCCCTGCCAGAGCCGCGTCGAGTCCGGCACGTGACGCGTGCGGTTCATCGCGATCAGGCGCCACTGCATGCGCTCGTGCAGCGTCGCGATGGCGTCCGGCGTCTGGACGATGTGGAACGGCGTCGGGACGTAGAGGGCGCGCGGGACGCCCGCCGGAAAACAATGCGCGGTCGGATCGTCGTAGCCGCGGAGCGGCGTGTTGCGCTCCTCGCGTTCGACGCGCGCCCATCCCTGAAACGGCGGGTTGCCGTCCGGCTCGGCATCGACCATGACGCCGCGGCCGGGAGGCGTGAGCGCGCCCGGGCTCGGCCGATGCGCTTCGAGCCCGTAGTTCGCGCCGCCGCCGTCGGCTTCGAACAACCCGTCGAGATCCGGCTTGCCGTCGGCCGTGCGCTTCACCGACGCCGGCGCCGTGTACGGACGATGTTCGTGCACCGGCGGCTTGAACGCGAACGTCGGCGGCGTCGCCGCCGGTCCCGGATACCACGTGCGCGCGTCGCGCTCGAACTCGCCGTTCGCGATTTCCTTGTCCGCCTGGCAGTGGAACTCGCCGAGACGCTCCACGCCGTTTTTCCGCGACAGCGGCACGCTGATCTTCCAGGGCCGGCTGAAGACGTTCGGGTCCTCGACGGTCGCGTCGTAGCGGATCGTGTCCGCGTCGAGCATCGTGTAGCGCTCGACGACATGCAGCGCGTCGCTGTGGAAGTCGCCGGCCTTGTCGAACCACGTCAGGTCGTTCGTGTTCGCCACGTCGACGACGAGCGTGTCGCCGTCCCACCGGCCGCGCGAATCGCCCATCCAGGGCATCACACGCGTCTCGTGCGGCGCACCGTTCGTGTAGATCAGCCGGTAGTCCAGCATCCACTCGAACAGCATGCCGACGTGATCGTTCGTCTGAAGGATCTGGAACGGCCACTCCATGTACATGATCCGCGGCACGCCCGGCATGTAGCACCTCGACAACGGGTCCGCGGTCGCGCGGCTCGCGGCGTTCTTCGCGCGCTGCTCTGCCGCCGCCGGCAGATAGGGAATCGCTCCGCCCTCGACGATGCGGGCGACGTCCTCGTTGGCCGGCGTCTTCGCCTGCCAGATGCCCTGAAGATTCGGATGCCCATTCGCCGTGCGGGGGATGGACTGCTGAGCGGAGAGACCGGCGGCCGGCACAAGCAGGGCCGCGATGACGACGATTCGTGGGATCATGCGCCTGAAATTGCAGCATGAGCGGCACAGGCAAAGCAAGTGCGTGGAAGCACGTCGCGTTTTTCGCCGCGGGCTTCGTCTTCGACGCCTTCATGATCCGCCGGATTGACGATGTGAAGGTGCTGGTGCAGCAGGGACTCTACCTGGCCGTCTCCGGCGTCCTGCTCGCCCACATCGTCACGATGCGCGAGCGCACGTATCGGTGGGCGTCGCCGGTGCTGCACTTCATGCTCGGCACGCTGCTCAACGCCTACGCGCTGTTCTACGTGAAGAGCGCGTCGGGGCTGGCCGCGATCCTCTTCTTCGCCGTCATCTCGCTGCTGCTGCTCGCCAACGAACTGCCGGCGATGCACAAGCGCGGGCCCGTGGTCCTGTACGGCCTCTACAGCTTCTGTCTCACCAGCTACTTCGCCTATCTGTTTCCCGTGCTGATCGGGCGCATTCGATGGTGGATGTTCGTGCTCGCCGTGTTCACGTCGATCGTTCCGCTAGCGCTCGTGACGACATATCACCACACACGCATCGGCGATCGACGGCAGTTGATTCGACATGCGCTCGTGCCGGCGCTCTCGGTGCAGGTCCTGCTGCTGGCGCTGTATGTCCTGCGACTGATTCCGCCGGTGCCGCTGTCGCTGAGAGAGATCGGGATCTATCACGCCGTCGCCCGGCAGGCCGACGGCTCGTACCGCGTGAGCTACGTGAAGCCGTCGTGGTTCAACGTCTGGACGCGTGACGACGTGAATTTCTCCGCGCGCGCCGGCGATCGCGTCTACACGTTCTTCCGGGTGTTCGCGCCGCGCGATTTCCGCGACGAGATCCGCGTCGCGTGGTGGTTCGACCAGCCGGGCCGCGGCTGGACGCCGGCGGGAGATCTGCCGATCGCCGTGACCGGCGGGCGCGAGAACGGCTACGCCGGCGTCTCCTACAAACAGAACGCGCGCCCGGGCACGTGGCGCGTCGTCGTCACGAGCGTCGACGGCAGGGAAATCGGCCGCCGCACGTTCTCGGTCAGCGCAGACGGGGCGGCGGCGGAAGAGCGAACGATGGCGACCGCCGCGCGTTAGCGCTCAGGACGTCAGCGCGAGCACGGCGAACGACGTCGCGGCGTCCTGCAGGAACTTCTCTTCCATCGATCCCGCGGGATACATCTTGTTCAGCGAGACCGCCGGCCACGCGCCGGTCTGGCGGTCCTGGTGTTTCTTCAGCCAGTCGAGCGCGCGGTCCACGGGCTTGCGCGCCGTCCTGCCGCCCGCGACTTTCAGCACGTACGCCGTGAACGCCGTCGCGTAGCTGTCGCTGCGATGAAGGTCCAGAGACGGCGGCGCTGCCGGATGATCGCTCCAGGGGCCGAGCGATTCGAGCGTCCACCCGCCGTCCGGCTGCTGCGCGCGCAGCAGCTCGTCGATGGTCGCCTGCCGCGCCGCGGCCGTCATCACCTCGGGAAGTTTCGTCGACGCCCACACCGTCATGACGCGGACGTGCATCGGCCGCGTCTGCGCGTCGGCCTGCAGGTACTCGGCGAGTGCCTTGATCTTCTCCTGCGAATCCGAGGACGAACGGAACTGCGCGGGCGCGGACCCGATCGCGAGCGCGGCAAACGCCGCGCCATAGCGGAACTGCGCGGGCGTCTCCCACGGATCGAGGTTCGCGTTGAACCACTGCCAGCCGCCTTTCAGCGGGCCGTCGGTCTTCTGCAGCGTCCAGAGCTGATCGAACGTCTTCCTGCGCACAGCTTCGTCGTCCACGAACATCGCCGCGAAGATCGTCTCGACGCTCTGCAGCCCGCCCGCGGGCTTCGCTCCGGCATGGGAGGCGAGACGCGCGCGCAATCCGGTCTCGAACATCGTCGGGGAAGATTCGCGCAACACGCGCCGGAGCTGCGGGCGGGCGAGTAAATACGTCATACCCGTGTGGCAGGAAACACACGGTCCGTCGGGCGACGCGGCTGTCGGCCAGGAGAACCAGGCCTCCTGGCGCGCGTCGAGATACTTCGCCGCGAGCGCCGGGTTCCAGTTTTCGCTCGTGGCGGACAGATTCGTCAGCGCGAGTGTGCATCCCGCTGCCAATAGTGAGAGCGTGGCGATCCTTCGTCTCATGGTGCGTATTTTGCTCCAGCCGCGCTTCGGAGGAAGTCATTTTATGAGTGGAGCCTTCAAGCGGGCGGCGCTGGGCACGATCGCCGCGATGGGTCTGGCTGCATGCAGTTCATCGCCCTCGGGACCGTCGAGCGCGGGGTCGACGCTGAACGTGATGATCAAGGATTCGCCGTACAGCGACGCGAAGGCGCTGCTGGTCACGTTCTCTGAAGTCAGCGCGCACGTCTCGGGCGCCGGCGGATTCAGCGTGCTGCCGTTCAGCGGCGGCGGCACGTCGCGCACGTGCGATCTGAAGAAGCTCACGACCGCGCAGGACATCCTCGGCACGGGCACGCTGGCGGCGGGTCACTACACGCAGGTCCGTCTCGTCGTCACGAGCGCCGTCCTCTACTTCGACAACGCCTCGTCGGGCCCGGCCTGCGCGCCGGCGATCGCCGCGCCCGCCGGCAAGAGCGCGAACATCACCGTCAACTCCGGAGACATCAAGCTGAATCGCGAGTTCGACGTCATGTCGAGCGGCGCGACGACGATTCTCGTCGACTTCGACGGCGACGGCTCGGTGAAACAGGAAGGCAACGGCTCGTACTCGATGTCGCCCGTGATCGCGGTCGTCAGCGTGTCGTAAGATCGACGCCTGCTCGCCACGGACATCCGCATCGCGCTCGCGCCGGAGGCGTCGTACCGGGCGCTCGTCCACCGGGACTCAGATCCCGGGTGGCGGGTGCTCGCACGTCCGGCGATCGTCCTCCTGGTGATCGCGGTCGCGCTGCCGATCATGGCCGTCCGGACGATCACGGCCGGTCTCGTCTTCTTCTCCGCCGTCTACGCCAGCCTCTTCGTCGCCGTCCAGATCGCGACGGCGTTCGCCACGATCGTCTCCGCCCCCGGGCGCAAGA
Source organism: Vicinamibacterales bacterium (assembly GCA_035571855.1). Classification (GTDB taxonomy): domain Bacteria; phylum Acidobacteriota; class Vicinamibacteria; order Vicinamibacterales; family CAVVIG01; genus DATNBT01. Next base: position 610 of record DATNBT010000061.1, on the reverse strand, counting down.
TGGGCGCCGCCCGCGCGTTCGATTTGTGGTTCGCCGGGCACGTGCCGTACACCGCATGGATTCTCATGCTCCCCTTCATCACGGCGATTCCGAGCGCCGGACCCCTCGACGCCATGATCGTCACGCTCGCCGTCCCGGCACTCTGGTCGACGTTCGTCATGACGGCGTTCTGCCGGAACGTGCTCGGCGACACACCGGCACGCGCGCGGTGGCGAACGGCGATCCATGAGACCGTGACGCTGGGCGCGCTCACCGCGTACGGATTGTGGTCAGCCGGAGGCGTCGACGCGGTGAACAGCTACGTGCTGAGAATGGCCGGCAGGATATGACGTCGCGGTGGCTTGCCCTGTTGCTGCTGGCCGCAGGGATTGCGCTCGGCTCGCTGACGGATCGATTTCCGCCTCGCGCGACGATCCGGTCCGGCGAGTTCCTGGTGCTGTCGGCCGATCTTCACGTCCACGCCGCGCCGGGAGACGGCGCGCTCACGCCGTTCTCGCTGCGCGACGAAGCGAGGCGCGCAGGCCTCGACGCCATCGTCGTCTCGAACCATAACCAGTTCGTCGCAGCTCGATTGATTCCGTGGCTGCCCGCCGACGCGGACGCGCCGCTC
>DATNBT010000060.1:0-2321 GCA_035571855.1 Vicinamibacterales bacterium | reverse complement strand
TTTTCGATCTTGCCGTCGATCGTGTACGTCAGCGGCTGGCCGGCCTTGTCCTTCGCGTCGGCCTCGATGTGCACGACCCAGCCGTCGGGATTGAGCGACGCGTTCTTGACCTTGATGTTGTCCGTGCCCGGGTTGATGTCGCCCGTGATGTTCTTGCCGTCCCAGCCGAGGACGAGCAGGACGTCGTTGCCGTGAATCTTGTTGCCGGTCCACGTGCCGAGCCACGAGCCTTTGAGCGGAAAGCCTTCCTGCGCGATCGCCGGGACCGCGAGCAGACAGACCGCGAGGAGCGCCAATACCAGTCTTTTCATCGCGAATATATTACGTCCAGCTGCGGGCGCCCGCTTACCTACCGGTTCGGTATGGCGTACGGCCCGACTTCCGGTTTTCCCTGCGTATCTTTCAGGTTGCCGAGCTCGGCCGCGACACCTCTATTAATAGCGGCGACTTCGGTGCCGGCCTGAAAACATGTGAAGTCCGGGCGATCGCGCCACGCGAGCGGACCGCACAGCCGGACGTTCGCCTTCAGCGCCGCGTCGTGGACGATGTTGATGGCGCGTTCGTAGTCGGGCTGGCCCTGCCGGAAGCCGGAGAAGTTGCCGAGGTCGCCGCTGGCCGCGAACACCGCCGTCACGCCCGGCACCTTCGCGATCGCTTCCGCGTTCTTCAGGCCTTCGAGCGTTTCGATCATCAGAATCAGCACGATGTTGTCGTTGATCGTCTGCCGGTAGCCGCCGGGCACGCTGCCCCACATCTCCGCGGCGAACGCCTGGCCGCCGCCGTTGCTGCGCTTGCCGATCGGCGGGAAGTAGGCCCAGTCGCGCGCGGCGATCGCTTCTTCGAGGGTGTCCACGGTCGGGACGACGAGGACGAGCGCGCCCGCGTCGAGCGCGTGCTGCTCTTCGCGCTCGTCGGTGTACGCGACGCGGACGCCCGGCACCGCCTTCGCGTGCGGGCACGTGCGCCACATGTTCGCGACTTCCTTCCAGTTGTGCGCGTCGTGCTGCATCTCGGTCCAGATGAAGTCGTAGCCGGCGTTGGCGAACGCGCAGTACGTGGACGCGTCGGTCGCGGCGAAGAGCGTGCCTCCGGTGACCTTCTGTCCCGCCATCATCTTCAGCTTCACGGGATTCCAGATCTTGCCGCCCGCCGGCGCGTTCCACGCGGTGCCGTACTTCCACTTCGTCATGTCGAACGGCCCCTGGTTCACCGCGGCGGGCGGGGCGACGTTCTTCGCGTTGCTGTCCTGCCCGGCTTTCGCGGCGAGCGGGAAGTTGCCGCCGCTGGCGACGGCGTCTTCGGTCGCGCTCGGCTGCTCACGCTGCGGCTGCGGTTGCTGCTGTTGCGCGCTCGCGGCGGCGATGGCGATGACCGCGGCGAGGAGGGCGGCGACGAAAAGGCTCTTCTTCATGGCGACACAATATAATTCGCGGCACTCAGTGTCTAGCGGATCGCTGCACGTCTTCCTGAAGTCGGCCTTGCACCGGCTCGGCCTGTCGAGCGCCGCCCGGCAGGTTCGCGATCGCATGTGGGAGCGGGAGTTCGCGCGGGGGAACCGCGCATTCCTGAAAAACGGTCCTCCCGACGGGCTGCCTGTCCCACCCGTGTCGTTGAGGATCCTCGTCGCCGCGTCACCGGACATTCCCTGGTTCTTCGAGAGCGGCCACAGGGCAGCCGAGAGCGTCCGCGACGCGTTGAAACGGGCTGGACTTCGGCTCGACGAGGTGCGACCCGTGCTCGATTTCGGCTGCGGCTGCGGCCGGACGTTGAGGCACTTCGCGGGCCTCGGCGGCGACGTGTACGGATCCGATCTCGAGCCGCGGCTCGTCGAGTGGTGTCGAACGCGACTGCCGTTCGGTCACTACGAAGTCAACGGGCTGGCGCCGCCGCTGGAGTTCGCTGACCGGCAGTTCGGTCTCGTGTACGCGTTGTCGGTCTTCACTCATCTTCCCGGCGAACTGCAGATTCCGTGGATGACCGAGCTCAGACGTGTAATCAGACCGGGAGGTTATCTGCTCCTGACGACGCATGGCAGGCGCTATCTGTCGGACCTCGGATCGGAAGACCGCGATCGATTCCTGCGCGGCGATTTGATCGTCACGCGCCACGATGTCGCCGGCAGCAACATCTGCGGGGCGTACCACCCGGAGGCGTACGTTCGGCGCCACATGGCGTCAGGTTTCGCGGTGGTTGATTTCGTGCCGGAAGGCGCGCTGGGCAATCCGTGGCAGGACGTCTGGCTGCTTCAGCGGACGGACTGAAGCACACGCCCTGCCACGTCAGGAGATCTAGACGAGCTTCGTCTTGCTGAACGGCATCTC
>DATNBT010000059.1:0-2430 GCA_035571855.1 Vicinamibacterales bacterium | reverse complement strand
GTCCCGGCCGCGGGACGAGAACGGCTGTCCGTTCATGTTGGTGATCCGCCCGCCGGCCTCGGCGACGATCAGCGCGCCGCCGGCGATGTCCCACGGCTTGAGGTCGCGCTCCCAGAAGCCGTCCATGCGTCCCGCCGCGATATAGCAGAGATCGATCGCCGCGGACCCCAGACGCCTGACTGCCCGCGCGCGTCCGACGAATTGCCCGAACAAGCCGACGATCTCCTCGATGCGGCTGTGCACGTCATAGGGAAAGCCCGTGACGAGCATCGCGTCCACGAGCCGCGCCGTCGAGGACACGCGCAGCGGGCGCCCGTTCAGGAACGCGCCGCCGCCGCGCTCCGCCGTAAACAGTTCCTTGCGCGTCGGGTCGTAGACCGCCGCGACCTGCGCGACGCCGTCGACCTCGAGCGCGAGGGACGCGCAGAAGATCGGCAGCCCGTGCGTGAAGTTCGTCGTCCCGTCGATCGGATCGAAGACCCAGCACGGGCCCTTCGGGACGGCCGCCGCGCCGCCGAGCTCCTCGGCCAGCACCTGGTGATCGGGGAACCGCCCGGCGATCATCGCGCGGAAATAGCGCTCGACCTCGACGTCGACTTCGGTGACGAGATCGATCGCGCCCTTCTTGTCGACGCGGAACTCGCCGCCGAACTTCGCGAGCTGAATCGCTCCAGCACGCACGACCGCTTCGACCGCGGTCGCGAGATACAACGGACTGAGACTGGAGACCGGAGACTGGGGACTGGGGACTGACAATGATCAGGCGTGTGCGCTGTCGGGGCTCGGCTGCGGGCGCTTCGTCATGCGGATTTCCATGCCGCCTTCCGGCGCCCGGCGCAGCTGCACGTTTTCCATGAAGTTGCGAATGAGGAAGATGCCGCGGCCGCTGGATTTCAGGAGGTTTTCCGGCGCCAGCGGATCGGCGACCTCCTCCGGATCGAAGCCCTCGCCTTCGTCGCGCACCCGGATCGAAAGCTCGGAGTGATCGATCGGCGTCTCCAGGTCCACGAACACATGCTTGGTCGAGTCGTTGCGGTTGCCGTGCTTGATCGCGTTGATGACCGACTCGCGGATGGCCACGCTGACCCAGTGGCGCGCGTCGTCGTCGAGACCGACACTGCGTCCCATGTGTTCGGTCACGACCTGTACGAAATCGAGCATCTCGAATGCGCTGGTGAATTCGAGATGCACCCGCTGCCCGGACGGTGTCATGTCAGTGAGAGGACCCTCGCGAAGGATACGGTAAGATCAAAATGGTGTCCACAACGACAATACCGCCGGCCCGCCACGTCCGGGGCCGGATTCGAGTTCCCGGCGACAAATCGATCTCCCACCGCTACGCGATGATTGCGGCGCTGGCCCAGGGGCCGTCGCGGCTGGCGAACTACGCGCCGGGCGCCGACTGTCATTCCACGCTGGCATGTCTGCGGGCGCTGGGCGTCGGCATCACTGAAGACGGCACCACCGTTACCGTGATGGGACGCGGCCTCGGCCGCCTGGGTTCACCGTCGGGACAGCTCGATGCCGGAAACTCGGGAACGACGATGCGCCTGATGGCCGGCGTCCTGGCGGCGCACCCGTTCACGACGACGATGACCGGGGACGAATCGCTGTCGCGGCGGCCGATGCGACGCGTGATCGAGCCGCTCGGCCGCATGGGCTGCCGCATCGACTCGACCGAGGGCCATCCGCCGCTCGTCATCCACGGGACGGCGCTCACGCCCATCACGTTCGACGCGTCGACGCCCAGCGCGCAGGTCAAGAGCGCCATCCTTCTCGCCGGCCTTCACACCGAGGGCACGACGACGGTCGTCGAGCCTGCGCAGACGCGCGATCACACCGAGCACGCGTTCACGGCGTTCGGCGGGACGGTTCGCGTCGAGGACGGCGGGCGGCGCGTGTCGATCGACGGTCCGCAGCAGCTTCAGGGGCAGCAGCTCACGGTGCCCGGGGACTTCTCGTCGGCCGCGTTCTGGATGGTCGCCGCGGCCGCGCGGCCGGGCTCGCGGGTGGAGATCGAGGACGTCGGCCTCAATCCGAGCCGCATCGCGCTCATCGACGTCCTCCGCCGCGTCGGCGCGCGCGTGCACGTCGACACGCAGCACGGCGCCGCCGGCGAGCCGCGCGGCACCGTCATCGTCGAAGGCGATCGGATCGGCCGCGTCGACATCTCGCCCGAGGAAGTGCCCGGGCTGATCGACGAACTCCCGGCGATCGCGGCGCTTGCCGGCCACGGCGCGGAGGTCAGCGTCCGGGGCGCCGCGGAGCTGCGGGTCAAGGAAACCGATCGCATCGCGGCGCTCGTGGCCGGACTGCGGGCGCTCGGCATTGCCGCCGACGAGCGGCCCGACGGCTTCGTGGCCGGCGAGGCCGGACGATCGACGGTCGGCGCGGGCCCGGCCGACGCGCGCGGCGATCACCGGATGGCGA